>CAZREZ010000005.1:0-26799 GCA_964599115.1 uncultured Bacteroidales bacterium | reverse complement strand
GAGATATTATTATTTCATTAATTGATTTTTTTGCATCCTGAAAAAAATTATCCCATGGCATATCAAATGATAAATGTTTTTTTGCTTTTCCTCTTTGTTTGTCTTTCAAATTAGCATTCCAACGACTTAATTTATTTAAAAACAAAAGTTCGGTCAAAGCCACTGTTAAAGCATCAACAGCATGGTGGTGGTGGTCGTCTCTTGATTTGCTTGGTAAAAATTCAATATTCCCGGTTTTTTCATTTTGGTTTATTGTGCCTTCAATAATTATTTCGTTATTTTCAGGTTTTAGTATTTCATTTTTAATAATTTGAAAATCATAAGGTTTTTTGTTTATTTCAAAAACCGCCCAGTATTTTCCATCTTCTTTATTATTATCAATTTTTACCAAATGATTGAAGTTAACATCCGAATAAAAAATGTTTTCTTTTATATTACCGATTATAATTGTTTGATTTTCGGCAATTTCGGGTTTGTCATTTTTTATTTTGAAGTAATCAACTTTATCAAAATCAACATTTATTATAGTCCAGTATTTTCCATCGGGTTTATCTGTTTCGCATTCATAAATATGAGATTTAAAAACACTATTTTCTACTTCACCAAATAAAATTATCTGGTTTTTATTTTGAATTATTTTCTTTTTATCTGTTTCTTGTCTGATTTCCTTTTTTTCTATTTTAAGTTTTGCCCAGAATTTTTGTTCCTTATTTTCATAGTTTAAAATTTTACTATTTTCATTTGATACAGTTATGCTGTTTTTTAATGTTTTTGCTTCAAATTTTATTTTGCTGTTGTTTTTTTTATCAATGATAATTGTACCTGAAATTACTATTTCATTTTCAGTGCTGTCAGGTTTTTTGTTAAAAACGGTCACATATTTTTCAGGAGTTTTTTCTATTCCGATTTTAGCCCAATACATTCCATCAATACATTCATTAACAGGTATTTTAACACTTAAAAAATTACTTTCAAATTCTCCTTTTTTTACCTCTCCGTCAATTATTATTTCATCATCCGACCTTTCTGGTTTTTTGTTATATATCGGATAATAATCTATATTTTTATTTTCGTCAATTTTTGCCCAGTATTTTCCTTTTTTTAATGGTGTATTTACTTCTTTACCTGGGTTGAGTATGCTGTTTAATCCCCATTTATGTCTTAATTCTGCAGTTAAACTTCCGGGTAAAACAGTAACTTTTTCACAAATGGTTTTCATATAATTTTTTGCTTCCTTGCTAATGTATCTTGTATCATTCAATTGGCGTGAAATAAAATCGGTTTCGTGGCTTGTTTTACTTGTAAACCTTTTTGCTTTGTTGTAAGGCAGAAGTTTAAATGCTCTTTCGGACACAAGCTTCCATTTATCTGCTCCTTGTTTAATATAAAATTGGTACGGAGTAAGCTCTCCCTTTTCCTGGTTTTCTTTTGAGTCGCAAAGTGTTTTATTAGCAAAACTATCATCAAGCGAAACGCTGTAAGGTATAATGTGTTCTATTTGGAATTTATTTTCTGTTCCTAACAAATCCGTCAATTTAATAGTATTACCGGTATAAGGACAAATAACAATGCCGTTTTGATTTTCAATTTCTTTATAAAGTAAGTATTTTTGAATATTATCTCTTGAATGTGCTAATCCGAATTCGTCTAATTTTGCTCTTGCTTTATCGTTTTCATTTTCTCTGTCGCGATTATCATACCATTGTCAATATCTTCGTTCTTTAGATTGTTTAAGGTCTCTTGCAAGTTCAACTTTAATTTCATCGGGTTTGCCGTATTTGTCAATTACAGAATTTACAACTTTTTTAAGTTCATAAAGTGCCTGTTGTACAATTGGATTGCGAATATTTTTTGGTGTGTCTAATTTGTTTTTAATTTCTTGCTTTTCGGTTTCCTGACTATGATGATAAAGTTTTTTTAACTGTTTTTCATCGATTTTATATTCATCAGACAAATATTCTTTTATGTTATCAATCACTTCACCTTCTTTGTTTTTACCAGATGCAATGCTAATAATATTATCTTCAATTTCGCTATGAAATTCTTTAAAGTACTCCCACCTTTCACCAAATGCATTTTTAGCTCCGCCAAGCAATACTGCATCATTATATAAATATCCATTTTTCAGAAACGGTAGAATATTATTAATAGCTTTTAAAGAAAGATTTGAATAGCCCTGTTTTAAATGAATATTTTCAACTTTCTTTTTATCGTTTTCTTTTAATCCGTAACTTTTTATCAGTTTTTCGATAAGTTTATCATTGTCGGTATATGAATAAAAGCAATGCCAAATTTCATTTCGAGTTTGTTCATTATTCAGAATTTCTTTATCAAAAAGATTACTTAAATTTTTTATAGTGTAATTTCCTGCTACTTTATGATTGTCTTCGTAATTAAACTTTGCATCAGGCATTGATAATGCTTTTTTTATTTCAGAAAAATTAAATCTTTGGTCTTTTGAACTAATTAAATTAATTAAAATTTGTTTTTGTTGCAGTGATAATTTATGCTTTTCGTTATATTCAATAGTATTTACAAATTCCCAAGCTCTGCGTTCTTCAAATATTGGATGAGAAATTGGACAAGGAGTTTTCCCAATTATTATCCATTTATTTTCAATTTTGTCAAAAAACGGATAGTTTTCAAAAGTACATTTAACGAGTAATGATTTTTGTGAACGTAAAGGTCGCTGATAGAAAATAATGCCATCATCTTTTCCGCTTTCATTGTTGTATCCTAATTTTTTAAAAAGTTCATCCGTTAATATTGTCGGATAATATTGTTTTTGCTCATTCCAGATTTTTTTAAATTCATCCTCATACATTTCGCGTGTAGTATAACGATTTCGAACACGCAATTCCTTAGCATCTTCGTCAAAATGAGTATTGTATTTTTCACCATCTTTATAACTTATTGAATACAGATAATTTCCAAGTGTTTGAGCTTCTTGTATTTTACTTTTTGTTTCTGTAATACCTATTGTTCCGCTTTCTTTTTTGCCTTTATCTAAGGTAGTATCTTTTGCACCTGCTATTCGGTTACTTTTAAAACCACGATGTTGTGCGAGATGATAAAATATTCTGCCAAGTTCAAGAAGTTCAATTTTTTCGTTAATTGCTTTTGCCCTTAATTCATAAGGGTTTATTTTGAACCATTCTTTCAAATTATCGTCATTAATCGGACACATTCCGTATTTGCGTATTTCTCTTTTTAGAATTTTTTTTCGCATTACGATTCTGAAATTTTGTCTGCGAGCTTGTCGCGCATCCCTTCGTGTTGCATTTTTTGACATTTCTTTAGCGGTTCCTTTATCTACAACACCTTCTTGAAAAATTCTAACTCCGGTTCCAAGAATTTCATTGTTTTCATCATCAACCACAGCCCAACCAATGCTGTTAGTTCCGAGGTCTAATCCTAATATTTTACTCATAGCCTTATAATTTATTTGTTTTCCACAAATATAATAATTTAACATGTTATTACACAGCTATTTTATAAATATTTTTGCTTTATTAAAAAAGATTACTTGACTTTTAGAAATTATTTTGTATATTTGTTCTGTGATTTATAATCCATTTTAAATCTTATCACAATAAGGCTAAATGCCGTAGTACAAAAAGTACTTTAGCCCCGCTTCGGTGGGGCTTTTTTTATTACATAAGATTTCTCAGCATTGTAACTTTTTGTTTAATATTTCTGTCTAATCAATAAATAATCAAAGTCATTGAACGATAACGCACACATTATGTATAGGAAGCGTACATAAAATCTGTTTTTGAAAAACAAATAATATTTCCAAAACACTGATTAACAAAAAGAAAAGCAAATTGGCATGAAAATAGCTAACAAAATACAATTGTCAATTTTATTATTCGTTATAACTAAATTGCACCCTTCATCAAATTTAACTATATTTATTTTCACTTATGTTAACATTAAAAAACATCAATAAAACATATGTAACCGGAAGTAACAAATTACATGTTTTAAAGGGAATTGATCTGGAAGTTCAAAAAGGCGAACTTATTTCAATTATGGGGCCATCAGGATCAGGTAAATCAACCCTGTTGAATTTAATCGGAATCTTAGATAATTATGATAAAGGAGAATATTATTTGAATGGCACCCTGATTAAAGATATGAATGAAACCAAAGCAGCACATTATCGCAACGAAATGCTGGGTTTTATTTTTCAGTCATTCAACTTGATCTCGTTTAAAAATGCAATGGAAAATGTTGCATTACCATTATATTATAAAGGAGTTGGGAGACGAAAAAGAAATAAAATTGCATTAAAATATTTAGAAAAATTAGACTTGCTGGATTGGGCAGATCATTTACCTAATGAATTATCAGGTGGGCAAAAGCAAAGACTGGCAATTGCCAGAGCTTTAATTTCAGAACCAAAAGTAATTCTTGCAGACGAACCTACCGGCGCCCTGGATTCTAAAACTTCAATTGAAGTAATGAAATTATTAAAAGAAATAAATGCAACGGGAATCACTATTTTAATTGTTACCCATGAACGCGATATAGCAGCAATGACAGACAGGGTAATAAAACTGAATGATGGAATTATTGAAAAAAGTATCTCAAACGGTGACAGGAAAAAATGGCTTGAAGAAATGAGTATTGTTAGTAATTGATATTTAAAAAATGTTTGATTTAGATAAATGGCAGGAAATATTCAGTACCATTAAGAAAAACAAATTGCGTACTTTCTTAACAGGTTTTAGTGTAGCCTGGGGTATATTTATGCTTATTGTTTTGTTGGGTTCGGGTTATGGTCTTGAGAATGGTGTACAAAAAGAATTTGAAGGCGATGCTGAAAATACTCTTTGGGTAAACCAGGGAATCACAAGCATTGCTCATAAAGGTTACAAGCCCGGAAGGTTCATAAGATTTACGAATACTGATTATGATGATATTAAAACCATTGATAGCGTTGAATTTATTTCTTCACGGTTTACAATATGGGAAAATAATACTATATCTTATAAAAACGAATACGGGAGTTTTGATATTTTTTGTTCACATCCCGATTATGGAAAAATTGAAAATCTGGAAGTCATAAACGGAAGATTTTTAAATAACCTTGATGTTGAAGAATACAGGAAAGTTACGGCAATCGGCAGGTTGGTTAAAGAGGCACTTTTTAAGGGAGAGGATCCGGTTGGGAAATATGTAAAATTAAGCGGAGTGCCGTTTAAGGTTGTCGGAGTATTTGATGACCCCGGTGGTGACCGCGACCTCACAAGGGTTTATATACCGGTTTCTACTGCCCAGAGAGTTTTTAATCGCGGAAACCATATCAACAACATTTCAATGACCGTTGGAAATGCAACTGTTGCACAAAGCGAAGGTATGGTTGATGAAATACGAACAAAACTATCAAAAAAACACCATTTTGCAATCGAAGACCAGAGGGCTTTACGTGTATGGAACAATGTTGAAAATTATGAAACATTTATGAAATTGTTTGCAAGCATTCGTTTGTTTATCTGGATAATAGGCATAGGAACAATTATTGCAGGAATAGTAGGAGTAAGTAATATTATGATGATTGTTGTGAAAGATCGCACAAAAGAAATTGGTATAAGAAAAGCAATGGGTGCAACACCATGGTCGGTAATAAGTTTGATTTTACAGGAATCAATCTTAATTACTGCTTTTGCAGGATATATTGGGTTGGTATTAGGTGTCGGATTACTTGAACTGGTTTCAAAGGCAATGCCCGCAACCGATTACTTTGCTAATCCGGAAATTAATTTTACAGTAGCAATAAGTGCTACAATTTTGTTGATAATATCAGGCGCTATTGCAGGCTTTGTTCCTGCACGGAAAGCCGCTAATGTTAGACCCGTTGTTGCACTTCATGATGAATAAAAAATAATTAATATATTGGATATTAGTGCGTTTTAAAAAAACACTAACATAAAATTTATGTTTGACTTAGACAGATGGCAAGAAATATTTAGTACGTTAAAGAAAAACAAACTGCGTACTTTTTTTACAGCCTTTGGGGTTTTTTGGGGGATTTTTATGCTTATTATTATGCTTGGTTCCGGAAAAGGCTTGCATAATGGTGTAAGTACAGGTATGGGTGATATGGCAACGAACAGCATGTTCATGTGGACACGAAGAACAACCATACCATACAAAGGATTCCCGAGAGGTAGGTTTTACCAGTTTAGAAACAATGATACACAGGCGCTTATTGATAATATTCCCGAAATAGAACAGATTGCTCCAAGATTACAGGGGTGGGGCGGAAATGGAGATAATAATGTTATTCGCGGCGAAAGAACAGGAGCATTTAGAATTCAAGGTGATTATCCCGCATATAATATTATTGACCCTGTTAAGATGCTTAGCGGCAGGTTTATTAATAAAATTGATATTGATGAAAAAAGAAAAAATGCAGTTATAGGAATCAGGGTTGTTGATGAAATGTTTGACCCGGACGAAAATCCAATAGGTCAGTATCTGCGTATTCAGGGTGTTTATTTTAAGGTTGTTGGAGTATTTCAATCCAAGAAGAACGACCAGCAGGCTGAACACGAAAACCAACAAATATGTATTCCGTTTACAACCCTACAAAAAACCTATAACTACGGTGATATAGTTGGCTGGTATGCAATAACTGCTAAAAGTAACTCATCTGTTTCGCTTGTGGAAGAAAAAGCTAAAGCATTAATGAAAACACGTCATAGGATATCTCCTGATGATGACAGGGCAATAGGTTCGTTTAATGTTGAAAACGAATTTAAAAAAATGACTAACCTGTTTGCAGGGATCAACGGCTTGATATGGATAGTTGGTATTGGTACGCTTTTGGCCGGTGTTATCGGGGTAAGTAATATAATGTTGATTGTTGTTAAAGAACGAACAAAAGAGATTGGAATACAAAGAGCAATTGGAGCTACACCGGTGAATATTATTACCCAGATAATTACCGAATCGGTTTTCCTGACTACTTTAGCCGGTTATATTGGATTAGCCATTGGAGTTGGAATAGTTGAACTGGTTAACTACATTTTAATAAAGACTGGTGCTGATACAGCTATGTTCAATAATCCTGAAGTTGATTTTGATAAAGCAATTACAGCATTGATAGTTTTGGTCATTGCAGGGGCATTGGCAGGATTTATACCAGCTAAGAAAGCTGTAAGTATTAAACCGATAGATGCTATCAGAAACGAATGAAAACCCAATAATGGGAAAGACAAAAGATGAAAATAATAATAAGAAAACACAGTAAAAATTAAATAATAAAAAAAATGAAAAAGTTTTTTAAAATATTCTTCGGAGTAATAATTTTAGCGATTTTTGCCTATACTATTTACTTCTTATATCAGAAATCGCAGCCTAAACCGGTTATTTACGAAACAAGCTCTCCGTTTGTCAGTAATGTAATAAAAAAGACAACAGCAACAGGTTCCATAATACCCCGAAAGGAAATCGAAATTAAACCCCAGGTTTCAGGTATTATTGAAGAAATTTATGTTGAAGCAGGAGAGTTGGTTAAAAAAGGTGATTTGATTGCCAAGGTTAAGATAATACCCAACATGGTCAATCTGAACAATGCAGAATCAAGACTCAACAGGGCAGAGATTAATATCAGTAATGCAAAAAGAAATTACGATCGCCAATTGGATCTTCTTAATAAAGGTGTAGTTGCAAAAGCTGAATTTGAAGGTTTTGAATTAGCATACAACGGTGCCAAAGAAGAACTTGCATCAGCCCGCAATAATCTTGATCTGGTTAAGGACGGACAAACTAAAAAATCAGGGAAGGAAACAAATACCCTGATACGTTCAACAATTGAAGGAATGGTTTTGGATGTGCCTGTTGAAATAGGAAACTCTGTAATTGAAAGCAATACCTTTAATCCCGGTACAACCATTGCTATGATTGCTGATATGGGCGAAATGGTTTTTGAGGGTAAAATCGATGAATCCGAAGTAGGTAAAATTAAAGAAGGAATGCCTTTGATACTTACAATCGGAGCAATTGAAGATATAACTTTTGACGCTAACCTTGAGCATATTTCACCAAAAGGTGTTGAAGAAAACGGAGCTATTCAGTTTGAAATTAAAGCGGATGTTGAGCTTAGAAACGACCAGTTTATTAGAGCGGGATACAGCGCCAATGCAGATATTGTTCTTGACAGGGTTGACAGTGTACTGGTGATTTCCGAAAACTTGCTGCAATTTGATGAAGATACGGTTTTTGTTGAAGTTGAAATTGGACCCCAGCAATATGAGAAAAAACTGGTTGAAACAGGTCTTTCCGACGGCATTAATATTGAAATTAAATCTGGTTTAACAAAAGACGATAAAATTAAAATCAATAACGGTCCGTCTGTTGCTGCAAGATAATTGAATAATCTTATTTTCATTTTCTCAAATAATATCCTTAATTTTGTACTCGCAAAATTAAATTATTAACTAAAAAATATTTTATTATGAAAACCAACGTTTTAATATCGTTTATTACTTTGATGATCGTTGTGATGATAAGTGCATGTAATCCGACAGAAGAAACTATGGAAAATCAACGACAAGGGATAATTCCCGATGATGGAGACTTAAATCCCGTATCTCTGGAAGAAGTACAAAAAAGACTGGAAATTTATGCTCCGTTTAAATTAACTGCTGATATTAGCCACCTTTCTGAAAAAGAAAAACAAATACTGCCATTATTGTTTGAAGTTTCCGGAATAATGAATGAAATATTCTGGCAACAGGCAATCGGAAATAAAAAAATTTTCCTGAACAGAATTACAGACAAACCTACTAAGAAATTTGCAAAAATTAATTACGGTCCATGGGACAGGCTGAACAACAATAAACCTTTTATTGATGGAATAGGAAAAAAACCTGCGGGTGCCAATTTTTACCCTGTTGATATGACTAAAGAAGAATTTGAAGCTTTTGACAATCCCGACAAAACAAGTCTGTATACTTTGATAAGAAGAAAAAAAGACGGCTCATTGAAAACTGTTTGGTATCATGATGCTTATGCAGGCAAACTACAAAAAGCTGCAAAACTTATAAAACAGGCTGCCGGATTGTCTGATGACCCAGGATTTAAAAAATATATGAATTTACGTGCTGATGCTTTGCTAACCGATGACTACCAGCCGAGTGATTTTGCCTGGATGGAAATGAGAAAGTCAAAGATTGATTTTGTTGTAGGACCTATTGAAAATTATGAAGATGCCTTGTATGGCTATAAAGCCGCTAACGAATCCTTTGTGTTATTAAAGGATATTAAGTGGAGCAAAAAACTCGAAAAATTCTCTTCTCTGCTGCCCGGACTACAAGCAGGATTACCTGTTGATGATAAGTATAAAAAAGAAGTACCCGGTTCAAAAGCCGATATGAATGCTTATGATGTGATTTATTATGCTGGTGATTGTAATGCAGGAAGCAAAACTATTGCTATCAATTTACCAAATGATGAAGAAGTTCATCTGAAAATCGGTTCTAGGAAATTACAGTTGAAAAATGCAATGAGAGCAAAATTTAACAAAATCCTGGTTCCGATTTCAAAAATATTAATAAACGAAGACCAACAAAAACATATCAAATTTAATGCATTTTTTGAAAATACTATGTTCCACGAAGTTGGTCATGGTATGGGTATTAAGAATACTATTGATGGTTCAGGTACGGTACGAAAAGCGTTGAAAGAACAATATTCTGCTATTGAAGAAGGTAAAGCAGATATAATGGGTTTATATTTAATAACAAAATTATACGAAATGGGAGAGCTTACAAAAGGAGAAGTTATGGATAATTATGTTACATTTTTTGCAGGAATTTTCCGCTCAAGCCGTTTCGGTGCTGCAAGTTCACATGGCAAAGCAAATATGATGAGATTCAATTATTTTAAAGAAAAGAACGCCTTCACAAGGGGAAAAGATGGTGTATATACTGTGGATTTTGAAAAAATGAAAGACGCTACAATCAGCCTGATGCAAAAGATACTTTATATTCAGGGAGACGGTGATTACAAGACAGCGAAAGAATGGGTTGAAAAACAAGGTATTGTTAAATCGCAACTACAAGAAGACCTTGACAGGTTGAATGCCTCCGATATTCCTGTGGATATAATTTTTAAACAAGGACCTAAAATGATAGGGTTGAAATAGATGGTTGTTTTGTTCAAAACCGAACAAGTAAATGTATAAGAACGTACACATTAATTACACAAACAAAAACACCCTTTTTATAAGCAGTTGAATTATAAATAAATATTAATTTTGGTATGATTTTTATTAAACTAATTAGTCTGCCTATAAATTAAGCATTTAGAACTTTTAAAAAATAACAAATTACAAGCACCAAAATACAAATAAATCTCAATGACCGAAATCTCAATAATCAAAGCTGTTTTGAACATCCATCCATACGGATTTGCTTCGCTTCGTACGGACAAGTTTTGATCATTGATATTTGGAAATTATTTGTTATTTGAAATTTGTTATTTGGTGCTTCATTTATGAAAATCTTTGACTTTATGGAGAAACACTAATTATATTATTAACCATGCCTGTTTATAATCAGGCAATAAAATTTTAAGGATGAAAAAATTTATTATTTCAGTTGTATTGTTTTTTACATTAGGACTAAGTACTTATTCATCGGGAGTACCTGATGAGGGTATGTGGCTGCCAATGTTTGTTGAACGTCTTAACTATGTTGATATGGAAAATTTAGGCTTGCAGCTCACAGCCGAAGAAATTTACAGCATCAACAATTCAAGTTTAAAAGATGCCATAGTCGGATTATCCGGCGGAGGAGTACAAGGATTTTTCTGTACAGGGGGGATTGTATCCGATCAGGGATTAATGTTTACCAATCATCATTGTGGTTATGGGTATATTCAAAAGCACAGCTCAATTGACCATGATTATTTAACTGATGGTTTCTGGGCTATGAGCAAAGAAGAAGAATTGCCTAACGAAAATATGGCTGTTTCGTTCCTGATAAGAATGGAAGATTTAACCGACAGTATTTTGTTACAATTATCCGATACCATGTCTGAATCGGACAGATCTGCTAAAATCAAAAAGGTATCGAAAAAGTATAAAAAAGCAGCTTCTGAAGATGGTAAATACAATGTGGTTGTAAAAAGTTTTTTTGGGGGAAATGAGTTTTATATGTTTGTTTATGAAACATATTCTGATGTTCGTTTAGTTGGTGCTCCACCATCATCTGTTGGAAAGTTTGGAGGCGATACAGATAACTGGATGTGGCCCCGTCATACAGGTGATTTTAGTGTTTTCAGAGTTTATTCTGCACCTGACGGCTCGCCAGCTGAGTATTCTGAAGATAATATTCCATTAAAACCCAAATATCATTTACCTGTTACATTAGAAGGTATTAAGGAAAATGAATTTGCAATGATATGGGGTTACCCTGGTGGCACAGAAAGATATTTAACTTCTTATGGCATAATATATAAATTGGATAATTTCTATCCTCCTTTAATAGATGTTTTTGGTAAACAATTAGAACTCTGGAAAGAAGATATGGATGCTGATAAGGATATTAAAATAAAATATTCTTCAAAATATTTCGGAATTTCCAATGCATGGAAATTATTTATAGGTGTGGAAAGAGGATTAAAAAAATTGAAAGTATATGATAAAAAACTTGCTGTTGAACTGGAGTTTGAAAAGTGGGTAACCGCAGACCCTGAAAGAGAAGCAAAATACGGTAATGCAATAAAAGAGATTAAAGAAGGTTACGAGCAAATGGCAAAAGATTTCAAACCTATGATTTATACTGCTTTTGCTTCTGTTAATGGCGCTGAAATTTTAGGTTTTTCACGTCAATATATGCAATTACATTCTTTATTGAAAGACAAAAAAACAAACGCAGATGCTATTGCCGAAACAGTTAAGCAACTGAAAGAAGGTTTAAAAAAACATTTTAAGGATTATAATGCTCCGACCGATGAAAAAGTTATGGCAGCTATGCTGAAGATATATAATAAAAATGTACAAAAAGAAATGCATTCGGAGTATTTCAATAAAATTGTGAAAAAATACAAAGGTGATTTTAAAGCTTATGCAAAATATTTATTTAATAAATCCATTTTTACCGGCTCTGAAAAGATAAATGCATTTTTAGATGATCCGAAATTTAAAACTTTAGATAAAGATCCGGCATTTAAACTTATGAATGATTTTTTAGGATCAATAATGAAATTACAAGGTAATTTAAGGAGTGGAAGAACCCTGATAAATAAAGGAGATCGTTTATTTATAGCAGGTTTACGCGAAATGAATCCTGATAAAGTATATTATCCTGATGCCAACTCAAGCTTGCGGCTGACTTACGGAACGGTACAGGATTACTTTCCTGCTGATGCAGTTCAATATGATTTTTTTACAACATTGGCGGGTGTGATGGAAAAAGAAGACCCGGATGATGAAGAATTTATTGTTGATAAAAAACTTAAAAAACTATATGCTCAAAAAGATTTCGGCCCCTATGGTCAGGATGGAAAAATGATCACTTGTTTCCTTACAACCAATGATATCACAGGTGGGAACTCCGGAAGCCCTGTAATCAATGGAAACGGCGAATTAATTGGTCTTGGATTTGACGGCAACTGGGAAGCTATGAGTGGGGACATTGCTTTTGAAACCGAATTACAAAGATGTATAAATGTTGACATTAGGTATGTATTGTTTATAATTGATAAATTAGCAGGTGCAACCAATCTGATTGAGGAATTAACTATTGTTGAAAAGAAACCCGAACCTCAGATTAAAGAAGTTTTAATTGAGATAAGCGAAGTTGAAGACACTGAGGGTGTTGAAGTGATTGAAGAAGTTGAAGTGATTGATAATTGATTGTTTATATTTGAGTCAATAAAAGATAACGACTTCAAATTATTTGCTAATTCATCCGCTAAGCGCTTTGAAAGCGCTAAGCGGTTTTGTTAAATTAGGAATTTTTCGGGTTAAATCTTTCAAGGATTGAATTATCATTTAACTCTTTTGAGAGGGATTCAATAATATTCATTGGGACATCAAGTAAATCAAGTATCATTAAAACATCTAAGCAATTATTAAATTTGGGGTCAATATTAAAACCAATGATTTCAGCATTCAATTGAAAATATTTTTTGATTAATATCGGTGTATGGAAATCAGGTTCGATTTCCTGTATAAAATGATCTAATTTACTTATATCATTTTTGGTGTCTTTAATGAAAATTTTATTGTCAATAACTTTGTCAATTTTTACCTTGAATTTTTTTCGGGGTATTATATTTTCAGCAAGCTCATAATTATAATGATTGGCTTTAATAAATTCAACGGTTAGAGATTTAGAAAAGTTTGATAATATATTACTGATGCTTACAGGCCCTATTAAATAACGATATTCGGGATGTTTTAGAAGAAAATACAGAATACCTTTCCATAAAAGGAATAGAGAAATCGGTTTCTTTTGATATTCTTTAATAATAAACGATCTGCCTAATTCAATTGATTCGTTCAGGATAGGTAAAAAATTATTATTGATTTTGAATAAGCTGTGAATATAAAAACTTTTCATGCCGAATTTATCAAGTATTTCTTTGCCTTTACCTACGCGGTATCCCCCAATGATTTTTTTTGCTTCATCATCCCATATAAATAATTGCTCATAGTAAGAATCGTATTTGTCAACATCCTTGCACTGGTTAGTTCCCTCCCCAACTTCCCGATAAGTAATTTCTCTCAATCTGCCGATTTCAGTTATTATGTTAGGAATTTTATAAGACGGTACACAAAAAACAAGGTTATTTTGAATTTTAAATAATAAATTATCATCATGTATTTGAGAGATTTCTTTATGAATTTTTTCAAAAGAAACCGGCTCTATGATATTTTCTTTATATTTTGTTTTAGCATCAGTTGTTTTGATGTTTTTTAAAGAAATACTTAAACCATATACTTTGGTTCTTAGAAATCGTTCATATTCATCAATATCACTGAATTTTTCCTGCTCGCCGACAGGAATGGGATTCCCAATCCTGACTTTAACAATTGTTCCTTTTTTATTAAATAGCTCTGAAGGTAATTTAATTGTTCTGAGCAGGGGATGAAAAAATCCTAATAAATGGAATAAATTACTGTTAGTGCCATCAAAATAAATTGGAATAACAGGCACTTTGGCTTTTTTTATAAATTTTATTACTGAAGATTGCCATTTTCTATCGGTAATGGATTTTTTATCAAAACGATAAGTTGAAACTTCTCCGGCCGGGTAAATTCCTAATGGATATCCCTTACGTAAATGATGAAATGCATCTCTTAATCCGGACAGACTTGATTTTACATTTTTATGTGTTTCAAACGGATTAACTGTTAAAAAAATGTCTTCAATAGGTTTAAAGTTAGTCATTAAAAAATTTGACAGTATTTTATAATCCGGTCTTACCGCAGGCAGTGTTTTCATTAATACTAAACCATCCAGACCACCGAAAGGATGATTTGATATTGTGATAAAAGAACCTTCTTTGGGGATTTTATTAATGTCGTCTTGACTTATTTCATATTTAAAACCGAGAATTTCTATGGCTTTATCAACAAATTCGGTTCTATTTAAGTGGGCAACAGGTGAATATTTTTTGTTTAAAGTATTTAGCTTGAGGATTTTCATCAGGAGTTTTGCAAAACTTTCACCACCAAAGTATTTTAAATTTTTATTAACACTTAGTAAGTCTTTAGGAGAAATTAAGTTCATAGGTTTCGTTTTGCAAAAAAAATCAATACTGATACACACTTTGGACATCAGTATTACAAAGGTATTATAATTAAATTAATATCCTAACCGAGATTAAACGGAAATAACAGATATCAAATAATAAATAAATGAGTCTGGTCTAAATAGTAAAATTAAAAAATGATAGCCATCGGATGACTTTTTAACTAATTGATACAAAGTTCTATTTTTCTGACGATTTTTGAAGATCAGTCATCCGATAGCTTTTTAAACTGGACCCATAAATATTTTGTTTTATTCTTCAATAACCTCTACCTCAATATTTTCTTCTTCAGGAATATCGGTTTTTAATTTAGGTTTTTCAGTAACAATGGTCATTTCATCAATTAAATTTGTAGCACCGGCAAATTTGTCTATGATAAATAAAACATACCGAATGTCAACATTTATACATCTTTGTAATTCGGTTTCAAAAGCAATGTCCCCACTCATAGCTTCCCAGTTGCCATCAAATGCAAGACCAACTAATTCGCCGTTTCCATTGATTACCGGACTTCCCGAGTTACCACCTGTAATGTCATGGTTAGTCAGAAAACAAACCTTCAGGGTATCATTGTCGCTGTATTGTCCGTAATCTTTTGTGTTGTATAATTCTTTTAGTTTTTCTGGAACAATAAACTCCCATGTTGTTGGATCTTCTTTTTCCATAACTCCATCAAGTGTTGTAAAATAGTTAAAATAAATGGCATCAGCGGGGAAATAGTCCTGTACAGTTCCATAAGTCAGGCGCATAGTAAAATTGGCATCGGGATAAAACTTCTTATCGGGATACATTTCCATTAACCCTGCCATATACAAACGATTTCCTTTTCCCAAAAGAGAGTAAGCTTCTTTAGTTTTATTATTCAAATTTATATAGTTATTGTAAAAAGATTTCATTGCTTTGTAAATAATATCTTTTTCAATGGTTTTGGCTTTTGGCTTTTCAAGGAAAGCAGCAACTTTTTCTTCACTTACAAATATGGACTTTTTAAAAGCATAAGCAGCAAATTTATTAAAATTGCCTTTATACTTTTTAGCAAGATTAACCAAAAACTCAGGAAGCTGATCAGCGGGGACATTTTCGTAATACATTTTAAATGTAGCTGCAAGTAAATTTTGGTCAATTTTTGCATTGTAGTCCTTAAAATATTTATCTGAACTTTCTTTGAGTGAATTAACAATTCCGGCAATTTTTTCTTTATCCTGATCTTTTATTTTCAGTTCTTTGAGTAAGGGGCTGAATCTTTTTGAAAAACCGATTACTTCACTTCCTCTGTAAACAGCTTCGCGAAAATACAATCTTGATAAATTATAAAGTTTAATTTCGTTATATGCATTTTCAATATCGTTTAGTGCTTCACCGTATTTTGCTTTTCTTTCGGGGTTTTCGTTTACCCAGTTTTCAAATTTTTCTTCAAGTGCTTTTTTCTTTTCAGAAACCTTCAGTCTTTTCAAGCCTTTGGTTTGCCCGATATAATATTTCCAGTAATTAGAGGTTCTTGCATGTTTTGAGGCATATTGTAATCTTACTTTTTCATCAGCAACCATACCTTCGTTCATGATTTTTAATTTTTTATCTCTGATTTTGACGATAGTTAGATTAGATTGATTAACTGCCAGATCAATACCATAAGAGGTCATATAGCGATCAGTTCCACCCGGATATCCCAGTATCATTGAAAAGTCGCCTTGCTCAACGCCTGCAATGGAAACAGGGAGATAATGTTTTGATTTTAACGGAATATTTTCTTCAGAGTATTCAGCCGGTTTTCCGTCTGGGGCAGCATATATTCTGAACATAGAAAAATCTCCGGTATGACGGGGCCACATCCAGTTATCAGTATCAGCACCGAATTTACCGATAGCTTCAGGAGGAGTACCAACTAAACGAACATCATTATAAACTTCGTATGAAAACATATAATATTCATTTCCATTGTAAAAACTTTTGACAACTGATTCATAATTTTCAAATACTATATTGACTTTATTAATTGCCCTGTCAATATTACTATTAATTGTTATTTTTCTTTCTTCTTCTGTCATATCATCAGTGATGTTTTGCAGGATATTTAAAGTAACCGGTTCAATTCTGGCTAAAAATTTCACGTATAGTCCTTCAATCGGAATTTCTTCACTTTTTTGAGTTGCCCAGAATCCGTTGGAAAGCAAGTCGTTTTCAATAGTACTGACCGATTGGATAGAACCATAACCGCAGTGATGGTTGGTAATCAGTAAGCCTTCGGAAGAAATCAATTCACCTGTACAACCTCTTCCGAAAATAACAATTGCATCTTTCAAACTTGAATGATTGATGCTGTAGATTTCTTCCGGAGTCAGATTAAGTCCCATTTTTTGCATGTCAACATAATTAAGGCGTTCAACCAGTAATGGTAACCACATGCCCTCATCAGCTTTAACTGCAGATTGCAGGCTGAATAATAAAGCAAATAAAATTGTTAATAATTTTTTCATAGAATTTGTTTTTAAATTATTAATAAAATAGTTTTGGGAATAAGATTATAACTTAAACAAACTTATTTCCTTTTTTTGTTTTAACATCATCAACAAACTGCCTGATTTGTTGTTCATTGGATTTTTTACAGATCAGTAAAATATCATCATTTTCAACAACAATATAATCATCCAAACCCTGCAAAACTACAAGCTTATCTTTTGGCATATTTACAATACAATTTTTTGTATCATACATCATAACATTGTTTCCGACAACTGAATTTTTCTGTTCGTTTTTTTTACGAATATCATAAAGTGAGCCCCAGGTGCCTAGGTCCGACCATCCAAAATCTGATGCAAGCACGTAAACATTATCAGCTTTTTCCATCACCCCATAATCAATTGAAATATTTTGACAAACATTATAAGCTTTGTTTATAAAATTTTCTTCCTCCGGAGTATTGTATTTTGAAATTCCTTCATTAAAAATATCATCAACACCGGGAAGGTACTTATCAAAAGCCTTCATTATACTTTTTATAGACCAGATAAAAATACCGGAATTCCAAAGAAAATCACCACTTTTTAAAAATGATTTAGCTTTTTCAAATTTCGGCTTTTCAGTAAAATTTATTACTTTTTTAATGCGATTATCTTTTTTATAAGTAATGTTATTATCAAACTGAATATACCCATAGCCTGTATCCGGCCGGCTCGGCTGAATACCAAGAGTAAGAAGCCAATCGCTTGATGATGAAGCCTCAAAAGCTGATAAAATCACATTGGTAAATATGTCTTCTTTAAGAATTATATGATCGGATGGAGCAACAACAATGTTCGCATCAGGATTTACCTGTAAAATTTTGTAGTTAGCATAAGCAATACAAGGAGCGGTGCTACGGCGACACGGCTCGCACAAAACCTGTTTTTCGGAAATGCCTTGCAATTGCTCTAGTACAAGATTTTTATAAATTTGGTTAGTTACAATATAAATGTTTTCTTTGGGGCAAATTCTTAAAAAACGGTCAAAAGTTTGTTGTATCAGGGTTTTCCCGCTTCCAAGTATGTCAATGAATTGTTTTGGGTGAGAAGTTTTACTCATTGGCCAGAAACGAGTACCAACGCCTCCTGCCATTATTACACAAAAATGATTTTTATTTATCATAGAATTTATTAATTAATTGCCGGAAAATCTTTCAACAAAGATAAAAAAACATAGTTTATCTTTTTACTTTTATCTTTTGTTTTGCAGTTTGCTGCGTTAGGTATTTACCGGAACAACCCGTGCTAAAGGATTAAAAAGATATTCTTTTTTGTTTTCAAGGCAAAGACAGCGATAACGCTTTCGTAATTTCTCCTGTTTTTTAAATATTCTTCCGTTATGTATTTTAAAAACTGTATTTTGTGGTAATTCTTCTAATAAAATTAAATCTGATTTATTATCATAGTTATTTAATATTCGTGTTAATTCTAAATCTGACACACTTGAAGCGATGGCATTTTCTAAATATACTGATAGGGCATCGCTTAAATCTTTTGGGAAGATCTTATTATCAAAAAAATTACTCATTAAATATTTAAATTCTGTTTTCCATTCTTTCCCATGAGGTTTTACACTTTTTTTATATTTCTCCCAAACAATTAAATGAGCAATTTCATGAACAAGAGTTATTAAAAAAGCATATTTGTTGAGATTAAAATTTATCGATATTTTATGAGATTGTTTTCTGATTGGAGGGCGATAATCGCCCAATTTGGTTGTTCTGCTTCTTGAAATCCGCAAATGAAATTTATATTGTATTATCCATGTATAGATAATTTCAACTGCATTTTCGGGAATATATTTTCGTAAAATAATTTTATATTCATTCATTTTTTTACAAGCCAAATTGAATTTGCAGTTTGATTATTACTCCATTTCGGACAATTACATTTTCTTTTTCTTTAATTTTTTTTATATGGATATCTTGATGTGGAGCAAGATGTTATTAGAAGCGTAAAAACAATTGTCAAAAAAAATAAAATTGTATATTTTTTCGTTTTAATCATAATTCAAAATTATAAATATTACTGATATTAACTTATATCGGAACGCAGAAAAAGTTCTTTTCATATATTTTTACAGATTAATATAAATAATTTATTAAATTAGCAAAAAAAATTATCATAATTTATGTTTAACGCCTTAGGAGAATATCTTCTTTTAATGTTTCAGGTTTTTAGAAAGCCTGACAAGAGAAAAATATTCTGGAAGCAATTATTTTTCGAGTTTCAGAATCTGGGTATTGATTCTCTTGGTATTGTGGCAATAATTTCGGCATTTATGGGGGGTATTGTTGCAATCCAAACAGCATATAATATTGACAGTCCTCTTATTCCACTAACAATGGTTGGATTTACAACCCGTCAATCTTTAATTCTGGAATTTTCACCAACAATCATAAGTTTAATATTGGCCGGAAAAGTAGGTTCAAGGATTGCTTCTGAAATAGGCACAATGCGAATAACCGAGCAAATTGATGCCTTAAAGGTTATGGGAGTTAATACTGCAAATTACCTGATATTTCCAAAAGTTGTTGCCTCCCTGCTGATTAACCCTGTTTTAATTATTTTTAGTATTGTTGTGGGACTTTTCGGAGGCTGGGTTGCTTGTGTGGTTACAGGTTTGGTTACCTCGCAGGATTATATTTTAGGGATAAGATATTGGTTTGAAGGATTTACTGTTTTTTATGCGTTAATTAAAACCGTGGTTTTTGCTTTTATTATTGCTTCTGTTTCGGGGTATCAGGGATACTATACAAAAGGTGGTGCCCTTGATGTTGGTAGATCAAGTACAAAAGCTGTGGTTTACAGTAGTATATTAATAATAATTTTTGATTTAATCTTAACACAGATGTTACTTACATGATAAAGGTCGTAAACATATCAAAATTTTTCGGTGATCATGAAGTATTAAAAAATATTTCCTTAGAATTTGAAAAAGGTAAAACAAATTTAATAATCGGACGAAGTGGCTCTGGAAAAACAGTTTTGATGAAATGCTTGGTTGGCCTGTATGGTGTTGACAAAGGACATATTGATTTTGATGACAGAAATTTTTCAAAAATGACTTCCAAAGAACAAAGAGATATTAGAAAAGAAATCGGTATGTTGTTTCAAGGGGGGGCATTGTTTGACTCAATGACCGTGGAAGAAAACGTAATGTTTCCTTTAACAATGTTTACTAAAAAATCGTATGAGGAAAAATTAGAAAGAGTAAATTTTTGCTTGAACAGAGTAGCTCTTGAAAATGAGAATAAGCTTTTTCCTGCTGAATTAAGCGGCGGGATGACTAAAAGAGTAGCTATTGCCAGAGCTATTTCCATGAACCCTGAATATCTGTTTTGTGATGAACCTAATTCAGGATTAGACCCTATAACTTCCGGAGTTATTGATGAGCTTATCAGTGAGATTACAAAAGAGTTTCAAACAACCACAATTATCAATACTCATGACATGAATTCAGTTTTAAAAATTGGTGATAAAGTTGCATTTATTTATGATGGTGAATTGTGGTGGAAAGGTGATAAAGACCAAATCCTTGAAACAGATAACAAAGAACTAAATAATTTTGTGTTTGCTACTGAACTGACAAAAAGAATAAAATAATCATATACAAAATAAAAATTATGAATTTTCTTGACATTATTTTAATTTTACCCGTAATATGGTTTGCTTACAAGGGTTTTACCAAAGGATTTATTATTGAATTAACTTCATTGGTAGCTTTAATACTTGGTGTTTTTATTGCGATTAATTTTTCATATTTTGCTGCTGATTTTTTATCTGACAATACTGAAATAGCTCATAAATATATTTCCATAATTGCTTTTATAATAACCTTTATTGCTGTTGTTATTGCTGCTTTTGCTATTGGTAAATTACTTGAAAAAGTTATTAACCTTCTCTTACTTGGGTTTATCAATAAAATTGCAGGATGTTTGTTCGGGATATTAAAAGCTGTTTTTATTTTAAGTGTTGTAATATTTATTATTAATAGTTTTGACTCAAAACAAGCAGTAATAACAAAGAAAATTCGCGAGAATTCAATGTTATATAAGCCCATTGAATCAATAGCACCATATATTATTCCGAAATTGAATCTTGATAAATTAGATATTACAAAGGAAGATGTTTTTAAAAAATTTTAGATAAGCCATTAATCTTTAATGGCCATAACACCCGGAAGCTCTTTTCCTTCAATATATTCAAGCATTGCACCGCCACCTGTGGAAACATAACTAACCTTATTTTTTAAGTTGTATTTATTAATTGCAGCAACCGAATCGCCACCACCGATTAATGAGAATGCACCGTTTTGTGTTGCTTCTGCAACAGCTTCAGCAATATATTTTGTTCCTGTCTCAAAATTCGGCATTTCAAAAACACCCATAGGCCCATTCCAGAGAATAGTTTTTGATTTTTCAATAACATCGGCAAATTTCTTACAGGTTTTTGGCCCGATGTCCAATCCCATCCAGCCATCAGGAATATCATAAGAATTTGATAATTTTTTATCAGCTTCATTTGAAAATTCATTTGAAATAATGGAATCTACCGGCAAATAAAAATTTACGCCTGCCTCTTTGGCTTTTTCAATGGTATCGATTGCTACTTTCAAAAGGTCATCTTCAATTAATGAATTTCCTATATTACCGCCCATGACTTTTATAAAAGTAAACATCATGCCACCACCGATAATAAAATTATCAACTTTGTTCATCAGTTGATTAATAATTTCTATTTTACCTGATACTTTTGCACCTCCTAAAATTGCTGTGAAAGGACGATTAACTTCAGATAATACTTTATCGATGTTTTTCAGTTCATTTTCCATAATATATCCGAATAGTTTGTTTTCAGGGAAGAACTTTGCAATCACAGCAGTTGATGCATGATCCCTGTGAGCAGTACCAAAGGCATCATTTACATATACTTCTCCCAGTGAAGCTAATTTCTTAGCAAAATCTTCATCCCCTTTGGTTTCTTCTTTATAAAAACGGAGGTTTTCCAAAAGTAAAACTTCACCCGGTTTAAGGCCGGCAGCAAGGTTTTTAGCTGAGTCGCCAATACAATCATCAGCAAATTTTACATTTGTATTTAATTTTTCCGACAAATAATTAATTAAATGTTTTAATGAGAATTTTTCTTCATGCCCTTGTTTGGGTCTTCCTAAATGTGACATCAGGATAACACAACCACCGTCAGCCATAATTTTTTTTATGGTAGGAATTGCTGCATTAATGCGGGTAGCATCAGTAATTTCATATTTATCGTTCAGGGGAACATTAAAATCAACCCTGATGAGGACTTTTTTGTTTTTAAAACTATAATTATCAAATGTTTTCATAAAATTAATTTATTATACGATTACTTATTTAGTAGTTATCAAAAGTCAAATTTACAAATTATTTAATTAAATTTGTTGTTAAAATTTATTGAATTAAATTCGCAGCGTTTAAAATTATTTAAAAATGGATATAGTAATTGCCGGGGATGGAGAAGTTGGTTTATATATAGCAAAAGAGCTTGCAGCCGAGAATCACAACATAACCATTGTTGACCCGCATGAAGAGTTATTAAAAATGATTGAATCAAACACTGATTTGATGACAATTACAGGTGATTCAACTTCCATATCGGTTTTAGAAAATGCAAATGTAAAAAAAGCCGATCTTTTAATATCTGTTGTTCATGACGAAAAAATAAATATAATAACATCAATTCTTGGAAAAAAGCTTGGTGCAAAAAAAACTATTGCAAGGGTAAACAGTTTAGAAAATTTAACTAAGGGAAATATGAAAATATATGAAACTCTTGGAATAGATTCTTTAGTTTGTCCTGAAGACATTGCTGCTCAGGAGATCATTAACTTGTTGCACCAAACAGCAGCCACTGAAATATTTGATTTTTCCGATGGCAAACTATCACTGTTTCTTATTAAATTGGAAGAAAATGCTCCTGTAGTGAATAAAACCCTCAACCAGATTGCTGAAGAATATCCTCATTTGGATTTCAGGGCAATTGCCATACATCGCAAATCTTCAACGATAATTCCCAGAGGAGATGATATGTTTCTGGGGAATGACCTGTCGTATGTTATAACAAAACCCGAAGGTGTTGATGAACTCTTAAAATTAGGAGGTAAAACCAAAATTGATATTAAAAATATCATGATAATTGGAGGTGGAAGGGTCGGAAGAACAGCTTCTAAAAAATTGGAAAAAGAGCTAAATATAAAACTATTTGAAATTGATAAGGAAAAATGTATAAATCTGACCAACTATCTTGAAGACACGCTTATTATTAATGGCGATGCCAGAGATATTCAATTACTTGAAGAAGAAGATATCCGCAGTATTGATGCATTTATTGCAGTTACCGATAATTCTGAAACAAATATCATTGCGTGCCTTCATGCTCGTAAATATGGAATAAAAAAAATCATCGCCTTAGTTGAAAATATTGATTATATTGACATCTCCCAGGAAATTGGAATTGATGCAATTATAAATAAAAAGCTGATTACGGCAAGTTATATTGTAAAATTTACAATGAATGCCGAAGTTACTTCAATAAAGTGCCTTAGCGGTATTGATGCCGAAGTTATGGAATTGGTTGCTAAACCGAATTCAGCGGTTACAAATAATCCGATAAATAAACTAAAATTTCCCAATGGCGCAATAATTGGCGGAATTGTCAGGGGTAAAGAAAGTTTTATTGCAACGGGTGATTTTCAAATAAATGAATTCGATAAAGTTGTTGTATTCTCTTTACCTCAAGCCTTTCATAAAGTTGATAAATTGTTCAACTGATAAAATATTTTCACATCATGTTAAATGGAGTTAAAATAAACATAAAATTAATCTTGCGATTTATTGGGTTCTTACTGATAGTTGAAGGTTTTTTTATGTTTTTAGGCATACCTTTTTCTATTTATTATTGTGGGAATAATTGCCACTCTTTATTAATATCAGGATTGATTACATCTTTTTCGGGCTTGATCTTATTACTTTCAACAAGGAAAAATTACAATAAGAATATTGGAAAAAGAGAAGGGTATATAATTGTTACTTTTTCGTGGATAATTATTTCGCTTTTTGGCACGCTTCCTTTTCTTATAAGCGGTGCTATACCGGATTTTACAAATGCATTTTTTGAAACAATTTCAGGATTTACTACTACCGGTGCATCTATTTTAAATGACCTTGAATCTTTACCCAAAGGAATATTATTCTGGCGAAGTATTACCCATTGGATTGGCGGAATGGGGATTATTGTATTATCAATAGCAATTTTACCTGTTTTAGGAATTGGCGGAATGCAATTATATACTGCAGAAATGCCCGGACCTGCACCGGATAAACTTCATCCACGTATTACACAAACAGCAAAAAGACTATGGGGAATTTATATTATTCTAACTTTTGTTGAAACCGGCTTATTATTACTTGGAAAGATGAGTCTATTTGATGCACTTTGCCATGCATTCGGAACTATGGCAACCGGAGGTTTTTCAACACAAAATACAAGTATCGCGGGCTATTCTCCTTATATTCAATATGTAATTATTGTATTTATGATTTTTGCCGGAACCAACTTCACTTTGCATTACCTTGCCTTGCATGGAAAGCTTAAGAAAGTTTGGCAAAATGAAGAGTTCAGGTATTATGTTTATTTAATTTTTTTAGTAAGTATAATAATTACGGTTTCCTTGATTATACTAAGTAATGAATCTTTTGAAAAGGCTATAAGAGAATCATTATTCCAGGTTATTTCAATTGTTACAACAACAGGTTATGTAACTGCAAATTATTTAGGCTGGCCCGGATTACTTTGGATGATAATATTTTTGCTGATGTTTGTAGGTGGTTGTGCAGGTTCAACGGGTGGGGGGATAAAGATACTTCGCCAGTTGTTGTTGTTTAAAAACAGTGGAATGGAGTTAAAACGACTAATTCATACAAAGGCAATAATCCCTGTAAAATATAATCGTAAAACAGTATCACAGGATATTATTTTTAAGATAATGGCATTTTTCCTGATATATATAATAATTTTTGCATTCGGCACATTTGTGATGTCTCTCTTTGGTCTTGATTTTGAAACTGCAATTGGCTCAACAGCAGCTACTTTGGGGAATATTGGTCCTGGTATTGGTAATGTCGGCCCGGAAGGCAATTATGCAAATATTCCGGAATTCGGAAAATGGTTCTTATCTTTTCTTATGCTTTTAGGAAGGCTTGAATTATTTACAGTTCTGATTTTGTTATCACCCGCCTTTTGGAGGAAATAATTCTCATTGATATTTTAATTTCAGTAAAGTTTTGAAATACCATACAACCTCATACAAAAATATTTGGAAGATTTCTTATCCGATAATTTTAGGTTTGTTAGCTCAAAACCTGATAACTGTTATTGATACGGCTTTTTTAGGAAGGGTTGGAGAAGTTGAATTAGGAGCATCGGCAATAGCAGGATTATTTTATTTTTCATTATTCACATTAGGATTCGGTTTTGGAATAGGTACACAAATTCTGATTGGAAGAAGAAACGGAGAAAAAAATTATAAGGATATTGGTATTTTAGTTGATCATGGGTTTTATTTCCTTATTATTCTTGGTGTTTCGATTTTTTTTCTAATTGAATTTATATCTCCTGTGTTTTTAAAGCAGTTTATTAAGTCGAATGCAGTTTACGAGGCAAGCATAATTTATCTTGATTACAGGATGTGGGGAATTATTTTTGCTTTTATAAATGTGACTTTCAGAGCATTTTATGTTGGAATAATAAAAACCAAAGTACTTACCTATAGTGC
Organism: uncultured Bacteroidales bacterium; assembly: GCA_964599115.1. GTDB lineage: Bacteria > Bacteroidota > Bacteroidia > Bacteroidales > JADFUO01 > JADFUO01. The sequence goes on along the minus strand of CAZREZ010000005.1, from coordinate 708 downwards.
TATCATCATGGCAATTATGAATATTTCGTTAGATTATTTATTAATCTTTGGCCATTATGGATTTTCTGAAATGGGTATTGGGGGCGCTGCTATAGCTTCTGTTGTTGCCGAAGGAACTTCTGTATTATTTTTTATTGGTTATACCCTTGTTAGAATTGATATAAAAAAGTACCGATTATTTACTTTCCCAAAATTAAACGTTCGGATAATAAACAAAACACTTGAAATATCCGTTTTTATAATGCTTCAGTATTTTGTTTCAATGGCGGGCTGGTTTACTTTTTTTATGATAATTGAAAAAAGCGGTGAACGACCACTTGCTATTTCCAATATTATCAGAAGTATTTATTTGATTTTAATGATACCGATATGGGGATTCAGTTCTGCTACTAATACGCTTGTAAGTAATACAATTGGGGAGGGGTTAGTTCATAAAGTAATGCATGTTATAAAAAAAGTAATTAATCTTAGTTTTTTCAGTACAATAATAGTTATTATATTTACGGTTGCTTTTCCTCGTTTTTTAGTTTCAATTTATACTCCAAATATTGAGTTAATAAACGAAACCATACCCGTGTTATATGTTATTACAGGTGCACTTGTTTTATTTTCCATAAGTGTTATTTTGTTTAATGGGGTTTCTGGAACCGCAAATACTAATATTGCATTACTTATTGAGCTTATTACAATTGTAATATACATGATTTT
>CAZREZ010000004.1:11069-26865 GCA_964599115.1 uncultured Bacteroidales bacterium | reverse complement strand
CATGTTATGGATTTGTTAGGGTGGATATTTTTTTTTATTAAAAAAAATAGTTTTTCTTTGCCTGCATTTATTTAACAATTAAAAAATAAAAAAATGACACAAAAATACCATTCATTAACAGATGAGGAAATAAATCAACTAAAATCACAAGGTTGTACTTCTTGTAGTTGGAATACCATTCAGGTTGCAAAACAATTTGATCCCCGAAAAGTAACATCAACAAAATTTTCAGGTAACATTAAATTAGGCGTATTTGATAGAGAATTTACTTTTTTCGGCGGAGTTAAAAAACCGGCAGGAATATATGATGCAACTATACATAATTGTATAATCGGCAATAATGTATATATTGGAAAAATTAAAAATTATATAGCAAACTATATTATTGAAGACGATGTAGTAGTTGAAAATGTTGATACGATTGCAGTTGAAGGCGAAAGTTCATTTGGGAACGGAGTAAGAGTTGAGCCAATCAATGAAGGAGGAGGAAGGGAAATACCAATCTATGATTATCTTTCAGCACACACGGCATACATTTTAGCTTTATACAGGCATAAACCAAAGGTTATTAATGCCTTTGAAAAATTTATAGCTGATTATACCAAATCAGTTACATCTTCAATGGGATTAATTGCACGGGGTACAAAAATAATTAATTGCAGAACAATAATAAATGTAAAAATTGGTGTAAACAGTACGATTGAAGGTGTTTACAGGTTGGCAAATGGTTCCATAAATAGTTCTGTGGAAGATCCGGTATATTTAGGTCCCGGAGTAATAATAGAGAATTTTATTATATGCTCGGGTTCAAAAATATCTGATGCAACATTAATATCACATTGTTTTATTGGTCAGGGATGTGAATTGAGCAAACATTATTCCGCAGAAAATTCGCTGTTCTTTGCTAATTGTCAGGGTTTTCATGGTGAAGCCTGTGCTATTTTTGCCGGACCATATACAGTTACACATCATAAATCCACATTATTAATTGCAGGTTTGTTTTCGTTTTTAAATGCTGGGAGTGGGTCAAATCAAAGTAATCACATGTATAAATTGGGTCCTATTCATCAAGGAATTGTTGAAAGAGGTTCAAAAACAACAAGCGATTCATATATATTATGGCCGGCTAAAGTAGGTGCATTTTCTCTTGTTATGGGCAGGCATTATAGAAATTCGGATACTTCTGATCTGCCATTTTCTTATTTAGTTGAAAGTAAAGATGAGAGTGTTTTGGCTCCAGGTATGAATTTGCGTAGTGTTGGAACAGTTAGAGATGCACAGAAATGGCCAAAACGTGACAAACGCAAAGACCCTAATAAGCTTGATTATATAAATTTTAACCTGTTAAGTCCTTATACTATCTATAAAATGATAAAAGGCAATGAAATCCTAAACAGATTAAAAATGTCTTCCGGAGAAACTTCAGATTATTATTTCTATCAAAGGTGCAAAATCAGTAACCCGGCGATTAACAGAGGCATTAGATTATACGAGATAGGAATTAATAAATTTTTAGGAAATTTATTAATTAAACGACTTGAAAAAACAGAATTCAAAAACAATAAAGAAATCCAAAAAAGGTTAGAGCCCGATACACCTATCGGAAAAGGAAAATGGATTGATTTAGCAGGATTATTAGCACCTGAAGAAATTGTTGGGAAATTGCTTTCGGATATCGAAAATGAAAAAATAACTACCTTAGAACAAGTTGATAATTTTTTCAAGGCAATACATGATAATTATTATACTTATGAGTGGACATGGGCAATTGATATTTTACAAAAACGTATCGGAAAAAAAATAAATGAAATAACTTCATGGGATATTATTGAGCAGGTGGAAAAATGGAAAAAAAGTGTTAAGGATTTAGATAATATGCTTTATGAAGATGCAAAAAAAGAATTTTCTCTTAACTCTAAAACAGGGTTTGGAATGGACGGGGAAGAAACTGATAAGCAGCTTGATTTTGAGCAGGTCAGGGGGAAATTTGAAAGCAATAGTACTGTTTCTGCAATAAAGGAACATATTATTGAAAAGGCCAATCTTGGTGATGAACTGATTGAAAGGATGAAGAAAGTTTTATAAAAGGCTAAGGTAAAAAAAACATAAATTTCTAATAAATAAAATGACATTAAAAAAAAAATAAAATTATGAGAGTTATTATTGAACCGAATTACGATTTAGTTTCAAAATGGGCTGCTAATTATGTGGCAAAAAAAATTAATGAGTTTTCACCAAATGAAAACAAACCTTTTGTGCTTGGATTGCCAACAGGTTCTTCACCATTGGGAATGTACAAGGAGTTGATTGAGCTTTATAAAGCCGGAAAAGTTTCGTTTAAAAATATTATTACATTTAATATGGATGAATATGTAAACTTAGCTGAAGATCATCCCGAAAGCTATCATTCTTTTATGTGGGATAACTTTTTTAAATATATTGATATCAAAAATGAAAATGTAAACATACTTAATGGAAATGCCGAAGACCTTACTCGTGAATGTATTGAATATGAAGAAAAAATTAAAAATGTCGGAGGAATTCATTTGTTTCTCGGGGGCATCGGACCTGACGGTCATATTGCATTTAATGAACCCGGGTCTTCATTAAATTCAAAGACAAGAATTAAAACTTTAACTCACGACACAATTATAGCAAATTCAAGGTTTTTTGATAATGATATTACAAAAGTTCCAAAAACAGCTTTAACTGTTGGCGTTGGTACAGTATTAGATGCTGACGAAGTAATGATTATTGTTAATGGACATGGCAAAGCAAGAGCATTGCAACATGCCATCGAAGGAAGTGTTAATCACATGTGGACTATTAGTTCATTACAATTACATCCTAAGGGTATCATAGTTTGTGACGATGATGCTACTGTTGAGTTAATGGTTGGAACCGTAAATTATTTCAAGGATATTGAATCAGCAAATCTTGATCCTTTGACCCTTTTAAACCTGATTGAATAAATTTCAAATTATTAATTAGTCCTATCCGGATTTTGATTTATAAAACTTTTCCAACCTGAATATTTATTTCCGCCAAAATTTATATCTTTTTGAAAATAATGACAAATAGCTGCAGCTAAGGCATCGGTAGCATCAAGATACTCAGGGGAGGTGTTTATTGAAATTAGATTAGCAAGCATTGCTGCTACCTGTTCTTTTGAAGCATTTCCTTTTCCGGTAATGGATTGTTTGATTTTTTTCGGCGAATATTCAAAAATCGGAATGTCTTTAAAAAGTGCTGCTGCCATAGCAACTCCCTGCGCCCGTCCCAATTTTAACATTGATTGAATGTTTTTACCAAAAAATGGTGCTTCAATTGCAAGCTCATCTGGCTTGTATTCTTTAATAAGATTTAATGTTCTTTCAAATATTTTTTTTAGTTTTAAAGGATGATTGCTATATTTACCAAGTTTTAAAATACCCATGGATATTAATTCAATATTTTTACCTTTACAGCTAATTAAACCGTAACCCATAATGTTGGTTCCCGGGTCAATGCCTAATATGATACGCTCAGCTTTCAAAACAGGAAATTATTATTGTAAGTAATTATGAAAAAAACAAAAATACGTAAAACTTATAACTATCTGATTCGATTTGCGATAATAATTGCTACATATTTGTTTGTTTATCATGAAATTTTTTATGGAAATAATCTTGAAAAAGTTTGGGAACTGTTTAAAGAACAGTTTTATACACGGGATTTTATTGTTCAGATAATTATTGTTTTTTTATTAATGATTTTAAACTGGGGTGTTGAATCATTGAAGTGGCAATTCCTTATAAAGAAAATTGAAAAAATTTCATTAGCCAAATCTTTTCAGGCGGTTTTAACAGGAATTTCAGTGAGTTCATTTACACCTAACAGGGTTGGCGATTATTTCGGAAGGGTATTTATACTTAAAAAAGCAAACCACTGGGAAGGTGTTCTTATTACAATTATTGGTAGTATCAGTCAGTTTATGACAACCATGATTATTGGATTAATAAGTTTATTGATTTTTATTCCTGAGTTTTATGATACTTCAGGATATTTTTACGGGTATCTTTATTACGGATTAATTGTTATTGTTGTAATAGCTATTTTCCTGATTTTGTTATTTTATTTTAATATTTCAATTCTTTCAACTTTTTTAAAAAATTTTACAAAGAAAAAATGGGAGAAGTTCAGGGAGCATATTAAGGTTTTTTCAATGTTTTCAAAACTTGAATTGCTAAAAGTTCTATTAATAAGTATTTTCAGATACTGCATTTTTACGTTTCAGTTTTATTTATTATTGAGATTGTTCTCAGTGCCGATCCCGTTATTTTATGCTGTTATTACTGTTGCGGTAATGTTTTTTGCAATAACGGTAATACCTACAATAGCTTTAGCTGAACTTGGTATCAGAGGGAGTATTTCAATTTATCTAATTGGATTGTTTTTTGAAAAATACAATATTCTTACTGCGCAAATTGATATTGGTGTTTTTTCAGCATCATCTGCTTTATGGTTGATAAATATTATAATTCCGGCTATTGCCGGGACATTCTTTGTTTTTAAACTTAAATTTTTCAGAAAGAATTCTTAATATGGAAACTTGTTCATTAATAATATCCATATTTTTAATTTGCTTATGTTTTGCTTATGTCTTTGTTGTACTTGCTTTTACTTATGGATGGTTCAGTCTTGAAAAATTTGTTTTATCTGATAAAGAACCTAAAACAAAAGTAAGCATAATAATACCAGCCCGAAACGAAGAACAAAACATTACTGATATTTTATATGATTTACTTAAGCAAACTTATCCTAATAATTTATTTGAAATTATTGTGGTTGATGATTTTTCAACTGATAACACAAAAAATCTGATAAAAGATTTTATTAATTCCAATCCTGATCTCAAAGTAAAATTAATAACCTCAGAAATAGGAAGTCCACAAATTTCCGCAAAAAAGCAAACCATTAAAACCGGTTTAAAAAATTCAAGCGGTGAATTAATAGTTACAACCGATGCTGATTGCAGGGTAAGTAAAAATTGGCTTTCAACAATTATTGACTTTTATGAAAGGAAACATCCTAAAATGATTGTTGGACCTGTATGTTTTCTTAGCGAGAACATGTGGTTTAAAAAACTTCAGTCTTTGGAGTTTTTGAGCTTGATTGCTTCAGGGGCAGGAGCAATTGAAATCGGTATGCCGATTATGTGTAACGGAGCAAATTTAGTTTACCAAAAACAGGCATTCGATGAAGTAAACGGTTTTGAAACAAAAAATGAATTTGTTTCGGGTGACGATGTTTTTCTGCTTTTAAAAATAAGAAAGAAATGGGGAAGTTCAGCAATAAATTTTTTAAAAAATTCTGATGCTGTTGTTTACACGGGCGCTAAAAAATCATTCAGGAAATTTATTTCACAAAGGATAAGATGGGTTTCAAAAAGTTCAGGCTATACTGATTTTTCCACCATAATAACCGCTTTGGTAGTTTATTTGTTTAATTTTGGTTTATTGGCAGGCTTTGTGTTAGGATTGTTTTATCATGAGTTACTGCCTGTTGTTCTTATTATGTTTATTGTAAAATTAGTAATTGATTTTCCAATTTTGGTTGGGATAACAAAATTTGTAAGACAGGGGAATTTATTATGGAACTATTTGCCACTTCAAGTAATTTATGTTGTTTATATTTCATTTATGGGAGTTTTCGGCAATTTCCTGAAATTTGAATGGAAGGGGAGGAAAAATTAGGAGATATTTTTTAACAATGCTTCTACAATTTTTAAATCCATTGATGTTGTTATTTTAATGTTTTCCTGATTACCTTTAATCAGGTTGATTTTCTCACCGGCAGATTCTACCACAGATGCATCATCAGTAAATTTATTTTGATATGCTTGCTTATAAGCTTTTATTAAAATTGAAGATTTAAAAACCTGTGGTGTTTGGATTATGCGTAAGTTGCTCCTGTTGAATGTTTTACTTCCTGTTTTATTAATCTCTCTTACTGATTCGTTAACAGGAATTGCAGGAACTGCATTTCCATAAATTTCAGCATCAAGAAAAGCTTTTTCAATTACTTGTTTTTTCACTAAAGGTCGCACTCCGTCATGAACTGCAATAATTCCATTTTCTTCGATTTTTGAGAGACCGTTTTTAACGGATAGAAACCGTGTTTTACCTCCTTCTACTATTTTATGTGAAATATTAAAGTTGTGATTTTTACAAAGCTTTTCCCACAAGCCGAAATGGATTTTTGGCAAAACCAATAAAATATTAATTTCAGGGGAATAATTATAAAAGGTTGAAATTGTATGAATTAATACGGGTTTTCCTGCGAGTAAGATAAATTGTTTTGGAATTTCGGCATTAATTCTTTTTCCGCTTCCGCCGGCAACTATAATTACAAATTTTTTCAAAACACAGATATTATATTAAATAATAAGCATTGCATCCCCATAAGTAAAAAATTTGTATTTACGTTCAATTGCATTTTTGTATGCTTTCATCAGAAAATCATAACCTGCAAATGCAGCCACACACATCATCATTGGCGATTGGGGTAGATGCAGATTGGTAATCATGCTATCTGCAACACGAACTTTATATGGCGGAAAAATAAATTTGTTAGTCCACCCTTTATATGGTTTAACCATTCCCGTAATTGAAACAGACGTTTCCAAAGCTTTCATGGATGTGGTACCAATTGAACAAACATTTTTTTTATTTTTTATTGCTTTATTAATGATTTGAGTATTTTCTTCATCAGTTATTAGCTCTTCCGAATCCATTTTATGTTTTGTAAGGTCCTCAACTTCAATGTTTCTAAAATTTCCCAAACCGGTATGAAGTGTAATTTCTGCAAAGCTAACACCTGTAAGTTCAAGGCGTTTCATCAGCTCCCGGCTGAAATGAAGTCCTGCGGTAGGAGCTGCTATTGAACCTTCGTGTTTTGCATAAATTGTCTGGTATCTTTCTTCGTCTTCAGGCTCAATAGGTCTGTCATGTATCTTTGGTAATGGTGTTTTGCCAAGTCTTTTAATGGTTTTTTTAAATTCTTCGTAAGAACCGTCAAAAAGAAACCGTAAAGTTCTTCCGCGTGAGGTTGTATTGTCTATTACTTCGGCAACCAATGATTCATCTTCACCGAAATATAACTTATTCCCGATCCTGATTTTTCGAGCAGGGTCAACAAGTACATCCCACAAGCGGGTTTCGCGATTTAATTCACGTAATAAAAATACTTCAATATCTGCACCGGTTTTTTCCTTTATGCCAAATAAGCGTGCAGGGAAAACTTTAGTGTTGTTAATAACAAAAACATCACCATCATTATAAAATTTTAATATGTCTTTAAATGATTTATGTTTAATTGACTGTTTTTTTCTATCAAGCACAATTAATTTTGAATCATCCCTGTCTTTGGGAGGATGACTTGCAATCAGTTCAGGTGGTAAATAATATCTGAATTGAGATAATTTCATATTTATATATAATTAATATTTAGCAAAATGCCTGCAAAAGTAATATTATTATCAGGAATTATCAACTTTCATAAATCTAAATTAATATAATTTAAACGCTTTGTCAAGTATTATTGTTGTTTTTTTTTATTTTTAATGATTTTTTAAGGTCTTCGGTTTGTATTGCATCTTCTAATCTGAAGTTTCCTATTCTTATCCTTTTTAATGATGAAAGGTAAGCTCCGCATTTTATTGCTTCTCCGAAATCACTCGCCAGCGAACGAATATAAGTGCCTTTACTACATACTACCCTGAAAAATATTTCAGGCAAATTTATATTTGTTAATTCAAATTCTTTGATAGTAATGAGCTTTGGCTTGATTTTTACATCTTCATCATTACGGGCATATTTATATGCCCTTTTGCCTTTAATTTTAATTGCGGAATATAATGGAGGTGTTTGTTTAAAAGTACCTGTAAATTTTTTTGCAGTTTGCAAAAGCATTTCATGATTTATATTGCTTATATTAAAAGTTTGGTCAACTTCTGTTTCTCTGTCAAATGATCGAGTTGTAGCTCCAATGATGAAAGAGCCTGTATATTCTTTTTCTAATCCTTGAAATTCTTCAATTTTTTTTGTGAACTTACCCGTACAAATAATTAATAAACCAGTGGCAAGCGGGTCAAGAGTTCCGGCATGTCCGACTTTAATTTTTTTTATACCTGTGTGGTGCTTTATTAAATACCTGATGCTGCTAATAACATTAAAGGAAGTCCATTTATATGGTTTGTTGATAAGGAGAACTTCTCCTTTTAAAAAATCAAATTGATGTTCAGTGGTTTGGTTTAGCATCCAATGAAATGAATTATCCGACAAAGATTGCAATTAATCCTATAATAAAACAGTAAATTGCAAAATATATCAAGTTACCTTTTTTTACGATTCCAATCATCCATTTACATGCAATCAGGCCTGAAATAAATGCTGCAAAAAATCCGATCAATAAAGGAATTGCCCCTACACTTGATTCACTTGCCATTTCGCCGGTGAATAAGTCTTTAACATTAGCAGCTATAATAGGAATTAAAACCATTAAAAAAGAAAATTTTGCAATAAGTTCCCTTTTATTCCCAAGAATTAAGCCTGTTGAAATAGTTGCTCCTGAACGGGATATACCGGGCAACACAGCTGCTGCCTGTGCAATACCAATAATAAATGAATCAATAAAGGATATTTTTCGTAAATTGGATTTTTTGAAATAAGTAAAGCTAAGTAATAATGCGGTGATGATTAACATTGAACCTACAAAGACAACATTACCTGTGAAAAAACTTTCAATTTCCTCAGCAAAAAAAAGTCCGACAATTACTACAGGTATCATTGAAATTAGTATCTTGGAAATATATATTTTTTCATCATTCCATTTATAGGCGAAAAGACCCTTAAGCAATATCCACAGATCTTTATAAAAAACAAAAATTGTACTTAAAACAGTTGCACCGTGAACAACAACTGTAAAAATTAAACTTCTTTCAGCTTCAACGCCCAAGATAACTTTTCCTAATTCAAGATGACCACTGCTGCTAACCGGTAAAAATTCAGTGAACCCCTGAACTATACCTAAAATTAATGCTTCTAACCAATCCATATTGTAGAATTTATCCGATAACAGATGATTTATAAAATTATTTAATTATATATAAGCAGATTATATTTGCTATGGTTTTATGATTTGGGTTTTTTCATAATTGCAAATATTTCAATGACATATCCCGTAAGAATCAATATCGGGGCGAGAGTAAGTCGTCGGAAACTAAAAATTTTATCACTGAAAACATTTGGGTCATCCGAACCACCACCAATCATCAACAAAAATCCAACTAAAATAAAAGCTAATCCTATTAATAGCAGTTTGTAGTTTTGTTTTGTAAATGCAAAAACAGTATTACTGTCTTGGGTTGGCTTTTGCTTTGATAGATCTGTCGCTGCTTTTTTAGTTTCTGAAACTTGAGGTTTTACAGAATGGATGATTTTTTTCTTTTTTTTGCTCATTCTTTTTTCTTTTTTGAAAGTTCAAAAATAATAGTATTTTTTTATTTGCTGATTTTTTTAACTTTTTTTAGTAATACAAACTATCTGCTTTTAAGTTCAAATATTTTTTAACGGCAAAAAATGTTGAAATCCACGAAATAATTATTCCCAGTAAAGTAACAAACCCAAAAATTGAAATAAAAAGGTCGGCATCCTGCAAATTTACCAGTTCGGGAATTTCTTGTTGAGAAAAGTACAAAATGCCTACTAATAATAAAATTGCAATAAAAGCTCCCAGAATTCCATGCAAAATACCTTTTAAAATAAATGGTTTGCGAATAAATGCCTGGGTGGCTCCAACCAATTGCATACTTTTAATTAAAAATCGTTTTGAGTAAACCGACAACCTGATGGTGTTGTTAATTAATGCAATAGCGATTATCAGCAGTAAAATGCTAAACCCCAAAATAATGATACTTATTCTTCTTAAATTTTTACTTATTAAATGAACTAATGATTTTTGATAAAAAACTTCTTTTACATTTTTGTTTGCTAACAAATCATTTTCAATTATAGCAAGACTGTCAATATTTGCATATTCGGCTTTTAGTCTGAGGTCAATAGAAGGTAATAATGGATTGTAGCCTAAAAAATCAATAAAATCTTCACCAAGGTCTATTGTCAGTTCTTCGGCGGCTTTTTCTTTTGTAATATATTCTGTTGATTTTACATAATCGGTAGCATCAAGGGTTTTTTGAAGCTGAATAATACCGGCTTCTTTAATATTTTCTTTCATAATTATTGAAAATCCAATATTTTCCTTTACATAATCCGAAAGTTTTTTTGCATGCAAAATTATTAATCCCAGCATCCCTAACATAAAAAGAACCAGGGTAACACTGACTACTGTAGTTATATAAGAACTTTTAAGGCGTCTTTTACTATATTTATCTTCTGTTTTTGACATGTAACTATTTTGAGTGCTGCTAAATTAATAAAATTAACGAAACTGAAATTAAAGTATTTTGTCTGCTTCTCCTTTTCGTAATGAAAAAATTGTGATCTCACCCTGGCAGTAAAATCTTAGCGGAATACCCGAAACACCACATCCGCAACTTGTATATCCGGTTATAGAGTTGTGTTTCCATAAACCTTTGTAAAATTTTCTTCCTTCAAACTGGTGTGTAATTATGGGAATTCCGCCGGGCAGGCAAATCTGCCCGCCATGAGTATGTCCGCATAAATATAAATTGTATCCATTTTCAGCAGCAACATCATATAATTCCGGGGTGTGAACTAAAGCAATTTTAAAGCAATTAATATCTTCGTCCAATGCTATTATTGCACGGTCGGTAAAATAGTAAAATGGGTCATCTGTGCCGGTAACAGCAATTTTATCATTTCCGCGTTTTATAAAAACCGTTTCATTTATCAATAATTTTACATCAATTTTATCCTCATATTCAGCCATTAAGTAAGTATCGTGATTACCTAATATAGCATAAATCCCATCATTCGCATTTATACAATCAGTGAGTTTTTTCATGGGTCTCAGGATAGTTTTTAAACTTCCCTGACAGCTTTTTCTGTAATCTCCCGTTAAAACACATAAATCATATTCAAGGCCATTGAGTTTTTCACAGATAATATCCTCTAATCCTTGTATGCTGTCAATATGAAGGTCGGAAAGGTGAAGGATTTTATAATTTTCAAATGAGCATGGTAAATCAGGAAAATACAGATCAATTTTATTGACTTTAATATTTTTTGCATTTTGATAACCTCTTTTATAAATATTAAAAAATTTTATAAATATCAGAAAAAATTGCAGAACCTTCTCAAACAACGACCAGTGGCTTTTACTTTTCTTCCCGCTACGTTTATATTTCAGTCGGTCAGCTTCCAGATGTGAACGTGTAGTTGCCCATATCTTCCTGCTTTCTTCAAGTTTTTTGTTGTTATTTATGCTCATAATTTGGATACTATGATGTTTTTTATTGGTAAATTAATTACACAAAACTATAGATTATATAACCTAATGATATGTTTATTTGTTTCTTTTATTTCAAGGGCTAATTTTTGTAAATCACCAAGATAACTTGACAGATGAAGAATGTTATCAATAGGTAGGCTGGCAACTAATCCCGACTTGTCAAGTTCTTTTATTCTTATGCGTATATTTTCAATGGATTGAGACAAGTCGGGAATTGGCTTTGGTTTTGATTTTGATCTGATTATGTTTTCAAACATTTCAAGACATTGTATTGATTGATTATAAAAGCTTTGTATGTTTTCTGCAATTTTGTTTCTAAGTTCTCTGCCCGAAGGTTGTTTATTAAGATTAGCTAATTCATCAAGTTTCTGTTGTATTCTTGTTTGATGTAATATTAAAGCATAGACTTCTTCTTTATTGACCACTGATTTTCGGGGTTCTGACATTGCTGCTTTAAAAATGTTGCCGGTATTTTTTAGAAAATTTTCAAGTTTATTTCTGTCTGATATTAAAATATTTTTTTCATCATCTGATAAAAAGGATTCGGAAATTGTTTTGAGATACTTTACTTCAATTATAAAATTATCAGCAATCACAGATCTTAATTTCTTCCCTGATTTATTAGGCCAGAAAAAATAAGATACAATAAGACCCAGTCCTACAGCTCCGGCTGTATTATATATTCGTATAAGCGAAAGTTCAAAATTTTCCGAAACAAGAAAAAGATAAATTAATAGTACACAAAGAGTAATAACTATGGTTTTTACAAGGTAATAAGGTGACTGAATTAGAAAAATCATCAGGAAAACCGAAATAATTAAAAATGTATAAAAAACAGGACTATGAATTCCGGTCAGAAAAACAAATCCTGTAGATAAACCTGCACCGATAATTGTTCCCAGAAGCCTTAGTCCCCCTGTTTTAATTGAGTTCCCAAGATTGGATTTAACAATTATTATTACAAAAATTACTATCCAGATACCTCTTTCCACGTCAAAATATTTGCTGATAAACATAGCTATTGCTGCAGCTATTGCTACCCGAATGGAATATCTGAAAATCTCGGATTTAAAATTAAAATTATTTTTAAGCTTTTCAATAGCTTTTTTAAAATTAATTTTTATAACCTCATCTTTTGAAAAACTTAAAGATCTTTTACAATTATCATAGGCATGACTTAATTCCCTGACAAGCGATTTTATTGCATATAATGCATGCAGTGCATTTAACCATGAACTTTTAGGAAATCCTTTGTGTTTTGATTTTCTCAAATCAATAAGCTCTTTTTGAATGATTTCAATTTCTTCATTCAATTGGATAAAATCAGGTAATTTTTCTTTTTTCTTAATAGCTTTAACCCAATCATAAAATTTTTTCTTGGTTTTATTATACAGTTGACTTAATTGAGAATGAATTGGTGCAAGTCTTTGTCTTTCTTCTTCACTTAAATCAAATGACATATGCATAGCTGTAATGTCGTCAATAATTCTTTCAAGGCTTTCGCTAAAAGCTGTAATTGATGCTATTGGACCGCCTTCCTGCTGGGGAGCAAGATTAAACATAACAGGAAATCGTCTTAAACGTTTAATGGCATTTAATGCTCTGTCTTTCCGCGAATTTATCTCTTTAAAATTAAATCCTTTGGCTTTTTTATCTTTGATATTTATGCTTAAAAAATCCGAGATGTCATCTAAAGCCGTCCCTAAAATCGTACTTAGTATAATTTTGGGTCTTATGGGTAAAATCAGGTAAAAAATGATAAAAGAAATTACACCACCTGATGCTGCTGAAAGTGACCTGTAAATCCCCTGCTCAAATGAACCGGGTATATTAATCGGAATAACTACTGCCAAAAGTATCATCATACCCATTAAGCTGTATGTTTGATTTATTACAGTTACAAAAAATGCAATAAAAGTTAAGATCATTATCCATAAAACAGAAACAATTAATAAATTCCCCGAAATTGTGGAAACCGGCGTTAGAATTATAATTATCAGGATTGATATTAACATATTCGTTCTGCGGTTTGACATACTATTTCCTACTTTAATCTGACTTATAAAAAAAGTCGGTAATAATGCCCATAATAAATAATCCCTGAAAAAGCTGTAAAATATTACAAATGTTATTAATAATGACAGTATCGTTTTAAAGGTATTTTTTAAATTAGTTGATAAAGGGTCAAAGGAATAAATATATTTTTTATAGAATTTTTTCCAGAGATTTTTGATAAATAACATAATCAATATTGAATTCAAAATTTGTTTTAACAAATATAATTTATTATTTAATACATCTTTTTTTAATTTCGCAGATTAATTACTTTATAATATAACGTAGTTATTAAGAAGAAAAAAATAACTTTATTTAATTATTCAACATAGAACCAAATTTAACAACATCTAATGGACTATAATTTCACTGAAATTGAAAAAAAGTGGCAAAAGTACTGGAGTGAGAACAAAACCTTTAAAGCGGAAATTGATCACACAAAGCCTAAATATTATGTGCTGGATATGTTTCCATATCCTTCAGGGGCGGGATTACACGTTGGGCATCCGTTAGGATATATTGCCTCGGATATTTATTCAAGGTATAAACGGCTGCAGGGCTTTAATGTTTTACATCCGATGGGATATGATGCTTACGGTTTACCTGCCGAACAATATGCTATTCAAACCGGAACACATCCTCAAATAACTACATATAAAAATATTAACCGTTACAGAGAGCAACTTGATAAAATCGGATTTTCTTTTGACTGGGACAGGGAAGTAAGAACCTGCGACCCATCATATTATAAATGGACCCAATGGACATTTATTCAATTATTTAATCATTGGTATAATAAAAAATCGGATAAAGCTGAACCTATTGAAAATTTGATTAATATTTTTGAAACATCGGGTAATTGTGATATTTCGGCTGAAAGCAGCCAAAAAGATATATTTTCTGCAAAGGAATGGAATTCAAAAACTGAAAAACAACAACAGGAAATTCTGATGAATTACCGTTTGGCTTACCTTTCCGATACAATGGTTAACTGGTGTTCTGCATTGGGAACCGTTCTTGCGAATGATGAAGTTAAAGACTGTTTTTCCGAAAGAGGCGGTTTTCCTGTTGAACGTAAATTAATGAAACAATGGTCGCTTAGAGTTACTGCTTATGCCCAGCGTTTGCTGGATGGTCTTAATAAACTGGATTGGTTTGATTCATTAAAAGAAGTTCAGCGAAACTGGATCGGACGTTCTGAAGGTGCAATGGTAGAATTTCCAATAGCTCACCCCTCCCCAACCCTTACCAATAGGGAGGATTTAGGAGGGGTGATTGAAATTTTCACCACACGCCCTGATACTTTGTTTGGTGCCACATATATGGTTCTTGCTCCTGAGCATGAACTTGTAAAAAAAATAACATCCTCAGATAAAAAAAAGGATGTAATGGAGTATATAGCTCAATCAAAAAATCGTACCGAAAGAGAACGGTTGGCTGAGGTGAAAAAAATCACAGGTGTTTTTACCGGAGCTTATGCTATAAATCCGCTAAATAATAAAGAAATTCCAATCTGGGTGGCTGATTATGTTTTGGCAGGATACGGAACAGGTGCCATTATGTCTGTTCCTGCCCATGATAGCCGTGATTTTGCCTTTGCAAAACATTTTGATATTCCAATCATTCAGGTTGTTTGTAAAGATGGTGAAACACCAACCGATACAAAAAACCAGGAAGAATCGTATGACGCTAAGGAAGGTAAGATGATTAACTCAGGGTTTATGAATGGAATGGAAGTAAATGATGCCATACATGCAACAATTAAAAAAATTGAGGAAATGGGGATTGGCTATGGCACGATAAATTATAAGCTGAGAGATGCTATTTTCAGCAGACAACGATACTGGGGTGAGCCGTTTCCTGTTTATTATAAAGACGTGATGCCTTATGTTTTGGATGAAAGTGAATTGCCTCTTAAATTACCTCCTGTTGATAAATACCTCCCGACAGAGAGCGGTGAACCGCCTCTGGCAAGAGCCAAAAACTGGAAAACAGCAAATGGTTACCCTCTTGAAACAAACACAATGCCAGGTTTTGCAGGTTCAAGCGGTTATTATCTGCGATATATGGACCCGAAAAATGACAAAGAGTATTTTTCAAAGGAAGCAAATAATTACTGGAAAGATATTGATCTATACATTGGTGGCGATGAACATGGAACAGGTCATTTGATATATGCACGTTTCTGGAATAAATTTCTTTTTGATATTGGTCTTGTTTGCAAAGATGAACCATTTAAAAAATTAATAAATCAGGGAAAAATACAGGG
>CAZREZ010000004.1:0-10969 GCA_964599115.1 uncultured Bacteroidales bacterium | reverse complement strand
GAAAAAATGTCAAAATCCAAACATAATGTTCAGAATCCTGATGAACTTATTGAAAAATACGGTGCCGATACTTTACGTTTATATGAAATGTTTTTAGGTCCTTTGGAATATCATAAACCCTGGGATATAAAAGGTATTGAAGGAGTATTCCGGTTTATACGAAAATTATGGCGACTGTATCATGATGAAAATAATAATTTCAAAGTCTCGGATGAAGAGCCGGCAAAAGATGATTTAAAAATCCTTCATAAAACCATAAAAAAAGTTCAGGAAGATATTGAACGTTTTTCATTTAATACGGCAGTAAGTGCATTTATGATATGTGTGAATGAGTTATCTGATTTAAAATGTAATAAGCGGGCAATCCTACAGGAACTTGCAATTTTAATTTCTCCTTATGCTCCTCATGTTGCTGAAGAATTATGGTATTTATTTGGTAATACCGAAAGTATAACTTATGCAACTTTCCCCGAATTCAGGGAAGAATACATTAAAGAAAATACTTTTACTTATCCTGTTTCGTTTAATGGTAAGATGCGATTTAAACTTGATTTGCCTGTTGACATGCCAAATAAAGAAATTGAAAAAGCAGTTTTGTCAGCAGAAGAATCCAAGAAATGGATAGCCGAGAAAACACCTAAAAAAGTGATAATTGTACCTAAAAAAATTATTAATCTTGTTATCTAAATGCAAAAATTAATAATATTCATAATACTTTTTTGTGGTTTGTCAACTTCTGTGATTTATTCTCAGGAGCTACGTAACCATCAAAACGAGGCATTTAAAAAAGGCGAAAAACTTAAATATCGTGTTTATTATGATTCCTTCCTGACCGGACAGTTAACAGCCGGAGAAGCTACAATCCATGTAACTAAAGAAAATAAGAAATTTAATAACAGAAGCACTTTCCACATTATTGGAGCTGGAAAATCCAAAGGTGCATTCAACTGGTTTTTTAAAGTTAACGATCGTTTTGAGTCCTATGTTGATGAAGATGCTTTGGTTTCGTATTTATTTATCAGAAGGACAAGTGAAGGGGGCTACATAAAAGATGATGATGTTTATTTTAATCATGAAAAAAGAATTGCCACCAGCCGAACCGCTGTAAAAAATGTCCCGGAGAACATACAGGATTTTGTGTCTGCTTTGTTTTTTGCCCGTACACTTAATATTTCAAGTGTTGAAACCGGAAGCACTTATGATATTGATTTTTTTCTTGATGATTCTGTTTATGTTTCGGTAATCAAATATTTGGGGAAAGAAATTGTTGAGACAGAACTGGGGAAATTCAACTGCCTTAAATTTGCTCCGATGATGGCTACCGGCAATGTTTTTGCCGATAAATATCCTATGTTTGTCTGGGTTACTGACGACAAAAATCATCTACCGATTTTTGCCGAAGCAGCAGTTATTGTAGGTTCTGTAAAAATGGAATTAATTAAATGCTCCGGTTTGAAAAATCCAATAACTTCAAGAATTAAATAAAATATTTATTTCAAACAAAAGTAGAATTAGTTTTTTCTTGTATATTTGATATATTATGCGGAAATTTGCAGTAAAAAAGATATTATTGATAATTAAATGAAAAACAAATATATATTTTCAGAACATTTAAAAAAGCGAATTGAAGAACGAAATTTGGAAGAAAAATGGATTACAGAAACACTCATTAATCCTGACAAAAATGAAAAAATAGCCGAAGACGAAGAATATTTTTTTAAAAAAATTATTGAATTTGCAGACAAATGTTTAAAAGTCGTTGTTAATCCGCTAACAAATATTGTAATAACAGCATTTTTCGATAGAAAAATGACAAAAAAAAATTGCAAATGAAAATAACTTATGATAAACAAGCTGATGTATTATACATCAAATTAAGCGATAAGAAAGTCGTTGAAAGCGAAGAAACAGAAAAAAATATTGTTGTAGATTATGATAATGAAAATAATACGGTGGGAATAGAAATATTATACTTTTTAAAAAATTACAAAAGCGATATATTCCCAGTATTTAAAGAAGTAGAAAAAGCTGTTTGGGAACAAAATGAAATATTGAATTCTGTATAATATTGAAATGATTGAGAATCCGGAACCATTTCCATTAAGAGCAAAATAATGCATAGGTAGAAAATGATATTTGATAATATCCTAACGTAGCAAAGCTGCAAATAAATTGATTTAAGAACACCGATTAACGATTTTTGATTTTAGAAGTAATGATGAATTATGAATTACTAAATATAAAGTGGTGTAGTACTAAAAGTACAAATAGACAAATCTATACAGCAATTCTAAAATCATCATTCTGAAATTCAATCAATCAAAAATAAATCTGAAATCGTTAATCGTTAATCGGTGTTCGATATTCAAAAAAACATAATAAGTTTGCTAAAAAAACAAAGTTTTACAAGATAATAGAATAAAAGTATATCAATTAGAGAATATTTATAATGAAAATTAATCTTATAGTTTTATTTTTATTCAGTTTGATTTTCTTTTCATGCGACAAAGAAGAAAAAAGCGAAGAATAATATGGAGTACATTAACAGTAAATTAAGTGACGCAAAAAATTTCAAGTTTTATTATTGTAGCAAAACCTAACTGTACCTGCCAAATACCCCGAAATGGTGCCAGAAATCTTACCCCACTTCAATGGCAACGAAATTCATATGTTTGGAAATGATAATTTGTGGTTTTTGTAATTACATTTAATAATTCAACTTCAAATAGAAAATATGTCAAGTGTAGATTTAGCAAAAAAATATATCACGGATGCTCCTTGCAAGCATTGCAAAGGAAGTGGTAAATGCTCATGCAATTCTTGTCGAATTGACCGGGCAAATAATCACATGTTAGTCTGGGGTTTAATGAATCCAAGACCATTCCCTCATGAGGGGGAACTGAGGAAACTGCATAGTAATGAATATTGGGCAGAAAATGAAAAAAGTGAAAAATGGGCAAGGTCTGTTGATTCCTGTCCAAAATGTGGGGGCAAGGGGAAAAGACCCGAAATTGACGAAATAAAACTTGATGAAGAAGTTCAAGAAGGAATAATAACTGAGCATGAAAAATTTGCAATATTAAAGGAATTAGGAAACACTTTTGGTTATCACTACTTTCAATATTGATAACTCAATACGAATTAGTTGAAAAGATGTATTGAAAATTGGTAAGACAGCAAAACCTGCCGGTAACCATCAAAAAGTACGTTAATTATATAAGGAATTTTATATTAATTTTTTTTATAACTATAAGGAACAATATTTAAATTCATCTTTATTATGGCAATACACAATTTTCTTAGAAAAAAATTCCAAAAATATATTCCGCAAAACGAACAAATTTTAGCAACAATCTACTGTGATTGTCCATATACAGGCAGATCCCAAAGAGTATGTGTCACGGAAAAACGTATGGCTCTACTTGAAAGAAGAGGGGCATTATCATGGAATTATGTTTCTGGTGAATTTAGCAAAATCAGAAATGTAGAACTGAAACAAGGTGTTTTTTACTCAAAGATTATAGTTTACTTCCGTGATGGTTCTCAACCAATTCTCTCGAATGTTAATAAGAATGATGCCCGCGATTTTGTTGCTATATTACAATCTTGTATTGAACAAGATAATGAACTTTTGTCGCAAAGAACAAAAGTTTGCCCTGAATGTGATGAGATTGTTAAGCTTAGAGCCAATCGATGCAAACATTGTGGATATGTTTTTTAGTTAAAGCTCTTATTTTTAAAAAATATAATAACTAATGGTGTGTAAAATGAATTTGGACTTATTTTTTATCAGGATATATCAAATCGTCCGAATGTATTGGAAATCGGTAAGGCAGCAAAACCTTCCCGTAACCATCAAGTACCCCGAAATGGTGGCAGAGATATTCTCCAACTTCGAAGGCAACGAAATCCCTACGTTTGGGAAAGATAATTTGTGGTTTTTGTAGGATTGTATTGCTAATCAAAATAAATAAAATGAATAACAACTCAACTCATAGTGTAAAAGAGTATATTATTGACACATTTGGCTGCAAACAAGATTTAGCAAACCCTGAAATTGCTAAAGAAAGTGTAAACATATTAAAGATAGCGGCAGAAAGTGCAGGAGCAAAAGTTATTGAGATTCACTGCACAACCTATACAATACACGGATTCACAACAGTTGCTTTACTTGCAGAATCTCATATCATTTTAACAACCTGGCCCGAATTAAATTATGCGAGTATAAATATCTATTTATGCAATCCAGACATGGATCACAATGTAGTTCTAGACAACATCTTCAAGTACCTTCGACCTACAAATTGGCGTTCTTCATGGTTCAGACATTTATCTTTATCAAGGACAAATAAAAGAGTATTTCTTGCCACACCATTTACGAAACATCTTAAAGTAGATGGGTTTGACAAATCGGCATTTAATAAAATTACCTCATTAATTTCTTTATTAAGAGATCTTGGATATTCGGTCTTCTCCGCTCATGAAAGAGAAGCCTTTGGCAAAAAATTAATGACACCTGAAACATGTACAATATTAGATTTTAAAGAAATGAATCAATGTGATATTGTTATTGCCATAATTTCAGATAATTCTTATGGTGTAAGCTTAGAGCTAGGATGGGCATCAGCTCTAAAAAAACCAATTATTCTTTATAAGAATGAAGGACAACCATTCTCCACTCCATTAATTGAAGGCATTGGAGAGATTACTGATACTATAAATGTTTATGATATTCAATCTTTATTAACTTCTATCAATGAATTAGAATGCAAGAATCAATTAATAATAGCCGAGTAACTTATATTCAAATAACAAATAAGTGTAATGCAACTTGCATTATGTGTGATATGTGGAAAGAGCAAGGAAAAGATATGGCTTTACCGGATATTATAAATCTTCTGAATGTAATAAGTACTTCTTCTCCATTCTCAGAAATAAGGTTAACTGGTGGTGAACCTTGTATGCATGATCAGTTTTTGCAAATAATAAATGAAATTGATAAAAGGAATCTTCATAAAAGCATTATTACAAACGGGTTCTTATTTTCTAATAATAACATTGAAGAAATAAATTTTGACAGGATATTCATCTCAGTAGATTCACCTATAAAAAAAGGCCAAAAGCACATTAGAGGATTAGAATTTAATTTTTCAAATAAACTTGGTTTCAATATTATTGCAAATGTCATTATCTCAAAATTAAATAAATCAATTATTACTAAAATTCCAGAATGGCTTGCTCAAAATAATATTAGAATGATTAATATAATTCCTATGAAAGATGAGAGATTTTTTCTATCAAAGAAAGAATTCAGTGAAGTATTAAATCTATTAATTCTTTCATGCAAGACTAATAAAATAAACCATTTTGTTGAAGGTATTGAAAATTTGGATGGAATAGATATGGATATAGTTAATAGGAATATTTTCAACTTCAATCCTGAAAGAAAATGTAAAATTCAGGATATTGTAAGGTTTATTACTCTAAATGAAGAAATCTTTAGCTGCAATTCTACTCCGCATAGATCATATTCAATTTCTAACAACGAACCATATAATTGTATGAAATGCCAAGCTTATAATTCAAATTACTGTGACTTATCAAATATATTATTTAACTCATTAGTACAATAATTATGAAATATTACAACTATGAAGATTCTTTGTGAAGCAGTATCTTTCGGTTTTGGTCCAGTTGGGAAACTCATCGCAGTTGCAGAGTTACTTAGTGAAAACTTTGAATTAGATTTCATTGGTTCTGGTTGCAGCTTCGATTTAGCAAAGAAATCTGTTTTCTTTAATAATTTCTATGATATTGACACTACATCATTTAATGCCAAGATTCCGACTGACATAATTGACAGCTATGACATTGTTATAAGCGTAATAAATCCAGTGTTCGGAGAACAAGTTCTAAAAAGAGGCAAAAAACTTATAGTAATTGACAGCTTATTTTACATGTGGCATACTCTGCATCCTGTTTGGAGGAGCTGTGATTTGCTTATAATACAATCTTTTCACAAAGAAAACGAACGTCTTCAAAGAGAATCTTTATCAAACGCATTTATAGTTGGTCCAATAATTTCAAATACTGGAAAATCCAAATTAAATACATCAAAGAATCGGTTAGTTATGAACTTTGGTGGTGCAGATTATCCATATCTCTCTAAAAGTGATATTCTTCCTGAATTTATTAAATCAATAGCCATTCAATTAGCTTCAATAAACGGGTTTGATGAAAAAATAATAACCATAGGATCACGATTTTTCAAAGAATTAGCTTGCCTCGAAGAATATGGATATATTATTCAAACATGCTCACATGAAGAGTTTATAACACTAATTAAAAGTGCCAATATTTTAATGTCTGTACCAGGCTTGACTTCTACTTTTGAGGCTTTTAGTTTCTCGATACCAACTCTATTTTTACCTCCGATGAATTATAGTCAATTACTTAATTTACAAAAGCTGGAAAATAATGGTGTGGCAGACTATAGCATAAATTGGCAAGCCTTATACGATGTTCCAGATAAAATATTAGAAGAGACACGGGGAGTATTACTGGTTGAATCATTTTTAACAAAATCACTCATTAATAATGAGATGCAGAACGCAATAAAAAATAGATTTGAAATTGAAATTAATAATAAAGAAAATCTTCAATCTTTAGCAAAGAAGCAAAATAGTTTTTTTGAAAAAACAGGAGGAGTTGGTACATACGAAGCTGTCAATCTAATAAAAAACTTAATTTATGGATAAAGTCTGGCAAATAGCAAAAAGCAATAATAGAAAAATATTTAACGTAAATGAATCATCAGTATCTGCACTGATAAAATTGACATCTAGTTGTCGTTCTCAATGTAAATATTGTCTATCTTGGAAAACTGCCAAAGAGTATTTACCTCTTGATATAGTAAACGAAGTTATTAATGATTTAAGCAATTTTGCTGCTCAGAGAATTACTTTTTCTGGTGGAGAACCAACAACACATCCAGATTTCGCAAAAATAATATATGAAGCCAAGAAGATTAATACGTTCATTAATATTATCTCAGATGGTCAATTTTTTAATAGTAAAGAATGGTTTCCTTTTGTAGACGAATTAACTTTTTCTATTGATACTATCAACCCTAATGATTATAAAATGATTCGAGGAATTGATGGGTTAAAGATCGCTCTGGAAAATCTGGAAAAAGCAATTATTCAAGGCATTAGAGTATCTGTGAACATCGTTCTTTCAAAGCAAGCAATACATGGTTTAAAAGAAACCGTTAATCACTTTGTCAAATTAGGAATTTCAAATATTTACTTTCTTGAACTTGAAACTCATTTGAATATTTCTACGGATATTATTCCAACAATAGAAAATATTAATATTCTTAGGGAGGAATATATTCCCTTCATAAAAAGTGAATATCTGTCGATTGTTCATATTGATGATAATATCCTTTCTATACCAAACGATAAAAAAAAGAGTAATCCTTGTTTAATCCCTTGGATGCATCTCACAATTCGTCCAAATGGTGAAGTATATCCTTGTTGTCGTATTGGAGATGATAATCCTGATGGTAATGACATATCATATTGTCTTGGCAATGTTAAAGAATCAAGCATCTCTGATATTTGGCTTTCATTAAATAGATATAATGTACTGAACTCAATTATGAGCTGCCCTCCATATCCTTGCCTGAATTGTTCAATTGGATCAGCGTTCGCTAATCCAGAAATTTGGAATAATATAGAATCAATACGCATGTAATGAAAATAGAAAAAACAATAAAAGATTCAATTGCAAATTGGATTGCCTCTCATAGCGAATTTTTGAATGAGAGTAGCTTGAGAGGTTTATCTAATTTGGTGAATAAAGATTTTTTTTCAATTCCACGAATTGATCCTATTCATGAATTGAAATCAAGTGGCATATGTAAATCTTGTAATAAGAGCGGTATTTCTTTTAATGAATTTGAATACTCATTTATTGATTGGGGATTAAGCATTTTAAAGGAACGACCCTCACCCAATATTAAATATGATCAGGCTCCGGTTACCAGTGATCAAGCGTTTCATAATATCGCATATATTATTTCAAATATTTCAAACGAAAAGTCATTTGCATTTTTAGGTGATGATGACTTTCATTCATTATTACTTGCTAAATTACTTCCAAATTTAAGTATAACTGTTTTTGAAGCAGATAAGAGAATCGGAAGTAAGATAGAAGAACTTGCTAGAACTCATTCATTAAATGTTTCAGTTGTTGAGATAAATATAATAAATAATATTCCTTCAAAGTATCACTGTCAATTTGATTCATTCTATACTGATCCTCCGTATAGTAAAAAAGGAATATTCTTATTTCTATACAATGGTTTATCGTTACTAAGAGATAAAAGGACAAGTTGGGGAATTTTAGCTATTCCATTTACGTCATTACCACTACAGGTAAAAGAGTTGATAATTGAAATACAATTATATCTTACTCAAAACGGAATATTAATTGATGAAGTAATTCCATTTTTTAAAAAATCCCCAAGTGAACTAGGAATAATTTCTGGAATATTAAGATTTCAGTTAATTCGGAAGAAATCAATTTCTATTCCTTCAATGGATGGCGGTTTGTATGACCATTTTTATTAATAGTTATGGGAAAACAATTTAACGAAATGGAATATCCTTGGAGAGAAACAGAAAAACAGGTTATTGAGGATGTAATTAATTCTCGAAAGCTTAGTATGTTTTCAGGACAATACTTGATAAAAGCGGAGAATAAATTAAGCTCAATCTATTCCGGCAGAAAGTCACTACTTCTTAATAGTGGTACTGCAGCCATACATCTTGCAATGAAAATACAAGGAATTGGTCCCGGAGATGAAGTGATTGTTCCAGCAATCACATACATTGCTACCGCCTTAGCAGTTAAACACGCAGGAGCTACCCCAGTTTTTGCGGATATTGATCCCAATAATTTTACACTTGCCCCATTATTCTGTAAAAGACTAATTTCGAAAAAAACAAAAGCTATCATTTTTGTTCATTTATTTGGTGTCCCAGGTAATATTGAGCAAGTAACAGCTTTATGTAAGGAAAATAAAATAGTTTTAATTGAAGATTGTGCCCAAGCTTTTGGTTCTGAAATCAATCAGAAGAAGGTGGGTACATTTGGAGATTATGCCTGTTTTAGTTTTTTTGAATCAAAAACAATTTCAGCAGGCGAAGGTGGTGCTTTACTTTTATATAATGAGAATGAGCTTAAACTTGGAAGGAAATATCGACATCATGGGATGGATGTAGTAAATAATGACAGGACTGTTGATGTTGTAGGCTATAATTATAAACCATCTGAATTTGAATCAGCCATAATTTATGCACAATTATCTCATTATAAAGAGATTTTGTTAAAGCGTGAAGAAATCGTAAGCTATTTGAAAAATCAGCTAAATGACTTTTTATCATTTCAAGCAGTAACAGCCGAAGAAAAACCGGTAATCGATAAACTCTGCATGATTTTTAATGATATTTCAACCCGAAAAGTTGTTGAAACTATTGGTCAAAATCTTAAATTATTTAGATACATAAGAAAACCTTTATATGAAGAACCTATTTTTAAGAATTCATTAAACATCAAAAATTTATGTCCTGTATCCGAACATTTCTGCGACCATCATCTGGTACTTCAAATCACTCCTTACAAGAATCATAAAAATATTACAAATGAAGTTAACAAAATTATATCTAATCTTAAATATTTAAAATCATGAAAAAAGATCCAACTTATTACATGCTGTTTATTTTGTTATTTGCCTTGATAGTTCTTGGGTGCTTCCAAGGTAGAATATTTAACGATTATATAAAATATTTCGCAATATTAACTACAATAGTATCTGTATTAATTGCTATCCGACATTTCAAATTATCATCAACTTTAAACAAAATACAAGCTATGACTTTAAGGCCAGAAACAAGCGAACATATTGTTAGAGCAATTAAATACCTTGATAATATTGACCCCAAGAAACCTGAAACATTGGCATGCAAGAAGAATATTGAGAACGATAATGAATTATTTATTAGCGTGAATTTTATATTGGGGTTCTATGATGACTTAGCTATCGCAATAAAGCACGATATTATCAACGAAAAATTAACTAAAGAAATAATTGGTTGCTCAATTATTACAATTACAACGGGGTTTAAACAATATATTATTGAAATATCAAAATATAGAAACAACCAATCTTTTTCAAATCTTATTTGGCTTAATTCAAGATGGGAAAATACGCACACAACAAAATAATTAATACTATTCGTGAAATTGAGACAATAAGTTTCACTTCACTAAAATGCTTAAACACTAATATTCATGGAATTCAACACTTGAGACAAGTAGCATATTTATCAGGGCGTTTTGCGCATTCTTTGAATTTAGATTACAAAACAGCAATAATAGCTGGATACTTACACGATTGTGCTCGTAATAATGATAATGGAGGTAATACTCATGCCCACGAATCAGCTTTTTTGGCTAAAAAGATAATTGAAACAAACTGGTCAAATATTGATATTGATAGAATATACTACGCTATTTACTATCATGCTGATGGTTTAATTACAGATGACCCTTTTATTGGATGCATATGGGATGCAGACCGTTTTAATTTGATTAGGCTTGGGGTTATTCCAAAAGTCGAATTACTGTCAACTGGGCTTGCAAAGAGAATTCATTCTAGGTTTATTGAAAACAACAGAATATTTCCTCAGATATTCAAAATAGCTTCAAATCTTCAAAAACAATTAGAAGAAACAGGTAAAGCAAGTATTGGAATTTGGTATAATGAAAATAGCAATATTGTACTTCAATTGTTATTAGATCTTTTAGAAGATTCATTTCGCTTTGATTTTACACAATTAACAATAGTTTCACTATTTGAATATTCAAAATCAGCTGCATTGCCTATTTTGCCAGCACCATA
>CAZREZ010000003.1:0-27147 GCA_964599115.1 uncultured Bacteroidales bacterium | reverse complement strand
TCAATAATTTATTGCCTGCATATACACTTGACCTTGTTAATGTTTTGAATAATAAAACACGCAATACACTAACACCTATTATTTTAGGAAGCACTTTACCAAATTTTTCAAATTCTATTTTCTTTTTAAACGGAGATGAATATTCTTATGAAGGAAGTGTTTTTAATTATCAAATTAACAAAGAAAAAATCATTGAAAATGCATTAATGTATATCAATGCTCCATATGTGTGGGCAGGTCGTTCACCTTTCGGGATTGATTGTTCAGGATTTACTCAAATGGTTTACAAGATCAGTGGAATAAAGTTATTGCGGGATGCATCACAGCAGTCTACTCAGGGCGAAACAGTAAATTTTATTTCAGAAGCCAAACCCGGCGATCTGGTTTTTTTTGATGATGATAAAGGTGAAATCATTCATACAGGAATATTACTGCCGGAAAATAAAATCATACACGCTTCGGGTCATGTCAGGATTGACACAATTGACCACAATGGAATCTTTAATCCCGAAACAAAAAAATACACACATAAATTACGGCTTATAAAAAAAATAATTTAATATTTATGTTAATTCAAAATCTTTTCCACATACAACTTTTATTCATTAACATATCTACACTCAAAAACCCATTTTTTTTCAACAAATATAAATTATTTATTAATTGTAATTCACATGATTACATACTAAAGTAATAGTTTTTTAACTAAATGTTAACAATTTTGTAATACACTTACTCAAATTTTTATCTAAATTTATTCCCGAAATTTTTAACCGAAATTTATAAACCAAAAATCAAAATGCTTATGAAAAAAACAAACAAATTTTTAATGATTGTTGCATTACTCCTATTTTCAGCTGCTACCTTTGCACAGAGCGTTACAACTGCAGGTATTACAGGTAAGGTTTCTGATATCAATGGTGAAGCTTTGGTTGGAGCAACTGTAATTGTTGTTGAAGAGTCAACAGGAACACAGTATGGCACAATCTCTGACGTGAAAGGTTACTACCATATTCCGAATATGAATGTAGGCGGACCTTATAAAATCACATTTTCTTACATTGGATTTCAACCCTTTGAAAAAGATAATATTTATCTTACATTAGGGCAAACACTAAGAATTAATAATACTTTAAGTGAGACTGCATTAGAGTTGGAAGGAGTTGAAATTATTGCATTAAAGAATGATATTTTCGATGGGAACAGAACTGGTGCTGAAACAGTTGTATCAACTGATGAAATTCAAGAAATGCCTACATTGAACAGAAGTTTGGCAGATTATGTAAAATTAACACCTCAGGCCTCAATAACCGGAGGAGGTGGAATTTCTATTGCCGGAATGAATAATAGGTATAATACCATTTCTATTGATGGTGCTGTTAACAATGATGTATTTGGATTAGCAGCTTCAGGGACAAATGGTGGTCAGACAGGTGGAACTGCAATTTCTATGGATGCAATCGATGAATTTCAGATTGTTCTTGCACCATACGATGTGAAGCAAGGTGGATTTGCCGGAGCAAGTATCAATGCTGTTACAAGAAGAGGATCTAATAATTTTGATGGTTCTGCATATTTCTTATACAGAAACCAGAATTTTGCTGGTAAAACTCCAGGTAAGATTGAAGTAGATGAAAGAACAAAACTTGAAGATTTTACAGCTAAGACTTATGGTTTAAGAGTTGGTGGCCCTATTATCAAAAACAAATTATTTTTCTTTTTAAGTGCTGAATTTCAAAGAGATGAAACTCCTCAGCCCTACAACCTTTCAGATTATATGGGAGACTCAGATTTAGCAGGTTTAAATTCATTGACAAATAAAATTAAATCGTATGGATATGATCCTGGCAGTTTCCTTGATAAAACAGTAAAACTTAATAGTGATAAATTACTTGCAAGGCTTGATTGGAATATCAGTAAGCATCATAAATTAATGCTGAGACACAGTTACGTTAAAAGTACAGTAACTGATCCATACAGATCATCAACTACATCAATATATTTCAGTAATTACGGAGAGAGTTTTCCAAGTACAACTAATTCATTTGCAGCTGAATTAAAGAGTAACTGGAATAGATTCTCAAATAGCTTAATTGTAGGTTACACTACTGTTAGAGATAACAGGGATCCTATTGGTGATAAGTTTCCTACTGTAAGAGTATATGATGGCCAAGGTACTATCTATTTCGGATCAGAACCTTATTCAACAGGTAACCAGCTTAATCAGGACATTCTTACTATTAATGAAAACTTCACATTATACAAAGGAGCTCATACTGTAACATTTGGTGCTACAGGTGAACTTAGTAAAACATATAATTTATTCATGCGTAAAGCATTCGGTGAATACAGGTATGGTTCAATAGAAGACTTCCTGAATAATGCAGATGTCTCTGCTATACAATATGAAAGAGGATATTCACTGGTAGATAATATTGTAGGTGATGGTTCAGCTGCTGCAGCTGACTTTCGTACATTAAAAGTTGGATTTCACGTTCAGGATGAATGGCTAATTTCTTACAACTTCAAAGTAACTGCAGGTGTAAGATTTGAAATTCCATATTACTTAGATCAACCAAATGCACATGGGCATGAAGCTATTTGGGAAGGATTTAATGACACTACTGTAGCTAAAATTGAAGCTTACGGATATGACATGCAAGGTGCTGAAGCAGGTAAAATGCCTAAATCACAATTAATGATTAACCCAAGACTTGGATTCAACTGGGATGTTAATGGAGATCAAACACTTCAGGTTCGTGGAGGCATTGGAACATTTACCAGTCGTCTTCCACTTGTTTGGCCTGGTGGTGCATATACTAATAATGGTGTTACCATTGGTGGTGTTTATTATAAGCATTCGTGGGGATTACCAATTAATTTCAGACCTCAATGGGATAACCAGTACACAGCTCAGGATTTTGGACAAACTGACCCAATTCCTTCCGGTCAAATGGACCTCTTTGCAAAGGATTTCAAATATCCCCAAATACTCAGAACAAGTATAGCTATTGATAAAAAATTAGCATGGGGATTAATTGGTACTGTTGAAGCAATATATACAAAAAACCTCAACAACGTACTTTATTTCAATGTAAATGAAACCCCATCTGATGGTGATTACTTAACAGGAACACCTGACCACAGACCATTGTATCCCGGATCCAAGATTGAGTCGGATTACACAAGAATTATTCTTGGTGCAAATACAAATAAAGGATATGCATATGACTTAACTATCCAATTATCAAAACAAAAAGATTACGGATTCTCAGGAAGTTTAGCTTATACTTTTGGTCGTTCAATGGCAGTTAATGATGGTACTTCATCACAAAACTCATCACAATGGAGATATATGGAGAACGTAAAAGGACTTAACCATCTTGATCTTACTTACTCTGACTTCGATCTTGGATCAAGAGTTCTTGCTTTCTTAGCGTATCGTAAAGAATATGCAAATCATTTTGCAACATCTGTAAGTTTATACTTTAACGGACAATCAGGACAGAGATATTCTTATGTATATAACGATTATGGTGATATGAACGGTGAAGGAGAAAATGCTGGAAACTTAATCTACATTCCGGAAAATAGATGCGATATTATTTTGCTTGATATTGGTGCACCGGGAGATGCTGATTATGTTTCAGCCGACCAACAATGGAGTAATTTGAATACATTTATCGAAAGTGATAAATACCTCAAAAAACATCGTGGTGATTATGCAGAAAGAAACGGTGCAAGATTACCATTCGAAGGCACATTCGATTTAAGAATTGCTCAGGATTTCTACATGAATTTTGGTAAAAATGTACATACATTACAAATATCTTTTGATATTTTCAACTTTGCTAACCTGTTGAACAATGAATGGGGTACAAAAAGATATATATCAAATAATGCATATCAATTGATTAAATTCAAAGGATTTGAAGATGACGGCACTACACCGACATTTAATTACACTGGACCTACTGATATTGATGATGTTTACAGTATAGATGATTCCGGTGTGTTTAGCTCAAGATGGCAGGCACAAATTGGTGTTCGTTACATCTTTGGAAAACATTAATCTGACAAATCAGAATAAAAAAAGCCGCTTCATACGAGGTGGCTTTTTTTATATTATTGTAAATTCAAAACTCACTAAGATATTTTAACTAATGAAAACAAAAGCCCTGATATTTTATAGTTTAGCAGCAATAATCTTTGGATTATTTATTTTCTCCTGCAAAACGCACAAGCAAACAGAAGAAGAGCCTTATGTTGTAATGCTTTCTGTAGATGGTTTCCGTTGGGATTATCCCGATAAGGTTGAAACACCAAATCTTGATCGTATTGCAAAAATCGGAGTTAAAGCCAAATCATTAAGACCCTGCTTTCCAAGTAAAACATTTCCAAATCATTATTCAATGGCAACAGGTTTACATCCGGACCATCATGGAATTGTGGGTAACAGCTTCTATGCTCCGGATCTTGATGCCTCCTTCGCAATACAAGACCGTAAAGCAGTTGAAAACGGGGATTTTTATGGAGGCGAACCTATTTGGACAACTGCAGAAAAACAAGGTGTAATTTCAGGTTCATATTTCTGGGTTGGCTCAGAAGCACCTTGTCAAGGTATTCGACCTACATATTGGAAAAGATACGACCATAATTTCCCTTTTGAACAAAGAATTGATAGTGTGATAGCATGGCTGCAACTTCCCGAAAATAAACGCCCTCATCTGATTTTATGGTATATACACGAACCGGATGCACTTGGACATAGTTATGGTCCGGATAGCGACACGATGAAATATGAAATTCATTACTTAGATAGTTTGATAGGTGTTTTTATGTCAAAAGTCAATTCACTGCCTTATAAAGATAAAATCAATATTATTGTAACTTCTGATCATGGGATGGCTACAATAAAAAAATCAAAAACTGTAATTCTGAAAAAAAACATTCAGGAAAAATGGTTTGATAAGATCGAAGGAAGCAGTCCTGTTTTTAATTTGAAATTTAATGAAGAATATCGTGATACTGCCTTAGCAGTTTTAAAATCTATTAAAGAATTAAAAGTTTGGGAGCATGGTAAACTACCCGAAAGGCTACAATACGGAACAAATCCCCGTACGCTTGATTTAATAGTTGTTGCAGACAGTAGCTTTAACGTTGTTTGGAATGAAAGACGCGCGCAAGATGGAGGAAATCATGGTTTTGATAATTTTAATAAAGATATGCATGCTATTTTTTATGCTTACGGACCTGCTTTTAAAATCAATTATATTCATCCGACTTTCAATAATGTAGATATTTATCCTTTAATTACTGAAATATTAAAATTACAACCGACAGAAGTAGATGGCAAACTTGAGAATGTCAGTGGCATGCTGGAAAATTAGAAAATGCTGAGGAATGGTTAACTGTTTGGATGTTGGAGTGAAGCGGAAATCCCTATAAACGAAGTGGTCGGAAGTTTAATGGCTTGATGGTTGAATATTGATTCAACTTGAACTAATAAGATTTAAAACGTAAAAAATGATCTGCAAAAACAATTGCAGCCATAGCTTCAACAACAGGAACAGCACGTGGGGCTATACATGTATCATGCCTGCCTTTGCCGGAAAATATTACCTCTTTACCTTTTTTATCAATAGTTTGCTGTTGTTTTTTTATCGTAGGAACAGGTTTAAAAGCAACATTAAAATAAATATCCTGACCATTGGATATACCTCCTTGTATTCCACCGGAGTTATTTGTTTTTGTGATTATTTCCCCATCTTCAATAATAAAACTGTCGTTATGCTCCGAACCTTTTAAACCGGAGCTTTTAAAACCTGTACCATATTCAAAACCCTTTGCAGCATTTATACTAAGCATGGCTTTAGCCAGATTGGCTTGTAATTTATCAAATACCGGCTCTCCTAATCCAACAGGAACTCCCTGAACAACACAGCTAATAATTCCGCCAATTGAATCACCTTCATCTTTTACGTTTTTTAACAGATTTATCATTTTTTCAGATATTTCTTTATCAGGGCAACGAACTATTGATTTTTCAATCTGTTCAAAATCAAAAACTTTATAATTCTTTTCCAATTCAATATTCCCTATTTTGGAAACATAAGCAAAAATTTTAATCCCGGTATTTTTTAAAAATATTTTTGCAACAGCACCTCCAACTACTCTTGTGGCAGTCTCTCGTGCAGAAGCCCTGCCTCCACCTCTGTAATCTCTTATTCCGTATTTTTTCTTATAAGTGTAATCAGCATGCGAAGGGCGATAAACATCCTTTAAAAACTCATAATCCTCAGTTTTTTTATTAATGTTTTTTATAATAAATCCTATTGGCGTACCTGTTGTTTTCCCATTAAATATTCCTGAAAGAAATTCAACTTTATCGGTTTCTTTTCGTTCGGTTGTTAAAAATGATTGACCTGGTTTTCGTCTTTCCAATTCGTTTTGAATAAAATCCATATTTATCTTCAATCCTGCCGGACAACCGTCAATAACTCCTCCGGTTGCTTCTCCATGGGATTCACCAAAAGTTGTAAGACAGAATAATTTACCTATTGTATTTCCTGCCATAATCAATAAATCTGAAAGGTTAAAGAAATTTTTTACTTATTGAAATTTGCCAAGACCTTTAATTTAGCTTCAAAATTTGTCAGGTCTTGTTTGGCTTTATTAATCTTCTTTTCAAATTCAGCCTTTAATATATTTGCGTTTTTTGAGTCGCTAAGGAATCCAATATTGTTCTCCCACAAATTAACATCCTCTCTAAGCTTGCTGATTTTATTTGATATGAAATTTCTCTCTTTAAAAATAAAGTTTTTAACACCTTGTGAATCTTTCATTGCTTCAATCCTTGTCTTATAATTTAACGTACTTATTTCTGTCGAGCTGATTTTTAATTTATCAAGATGTTTATTAACAGCTAAACGAAATTCATTTTGAAGCTTTTCTTTTTCCTTAATAGGAACATGACCGATATCCAACCATTCGCGTTGAAATTCCTTAATAACGTTAAGATTTTCTTTTTTATCTTCACCGAACGTATAATCTTCTACTTTTTGAATCATTTCTTGCTTTAACTTAAGATTATTTACTTCATGGTCCTGAATATTAGCGTAATAATCTGATTTACTATTAAAAAACTCATCACAAGCAGCCCTGAATCTTTTCCAGATTTTATCGGAATTTTTTCTCGGAACAGGTCCTGTATTTTTCCATTCTTTCTGAAGGTTTATCATTTCACGTGTAGTTTTTTTCCAGTCTGTATTATTTTTCAAAGCTTCTGCCTGAACACATAAATCTATTTTTAGGTTATAGTTGTTTACTTGTTGTTCCTTGATCCCTGCAAAATATTCTTTTTTATTTGTATAGAAAGTATTCATGGATGATTTAAAACGCTGCCAAATTTCGTCGTTTTGCTTTTTGGGTGTAGGTCCTATTGTTTTCCAAATTTTGAACAATTCATTCATATTGTCAGTATGATCCTGCCATTCTTTAATACTTGAACTCTCAATTGTGATTAAATTTTCAGCTTTATCGCATAATGCAGATTTTGCTTCAAAATTATTTTTTTGATCTTCGTGCAATTTCGCATAATGCTCGCGGCGTCTTTCATTAATTTTATCTGTAGCTGCTTTAAATCGCTCCCATATTTCGTCCTTTTTGTCATTAACTACAGGGCCTATTTCTTTCCATTCCTCATGGTATTTCTGGAGCTGTTTAAACGATCTCAGGATAGAAGTTTCAAGTAGAAGCTCTTCTGTTTTTTCGCAAAGTTTTATCTTACTTTCAAGATTTTTTTTAAGGTCAAGGTCTCTAAGTTCTTTATTTATTTTTACTTTATCAAAAAATTTCTCAACTAAAAAGTGATAACTCTGCCATAAGTTATTAATTTCACCCTGTGGCACCATACCAATTTCTTTCCATCTTTCCTGTAGAATTTTAAACTCATCATAAGTTTTTTTCAGGGTTTCTTCAGAGCTTATCAGAACTTTCAGTTCTTCAAGTATTTGCTTCTTTTTCTCAAGATTATACTGTTTAAGTTTTTCCTGCTCCTGATTATATTTGGCTTTATTTTGTTTATATATACTAAATGATAGTTTAAATCTTTCTTCCAACTGGTCTTCAGGTGGTGAATAATCTTCTTCTACCCCTCCTTCAGCTATATATTTCTCTAATTGTTGGCCTTTTTCAATTTTATTGATTTTCAGGAAAGCTACTTTAATCAGTGCAATCTTTGTTTTTATTGAAGTAACATCAGGTTCCTTAACCTTTGCTTCCAATAACTCAACAAGCTGCTTTTTTGATAATTGTTCATAATCCTCAATTACTTCTTCCGGTTTTTTTTCTTCTTCTGCTATGGGTGTTGCTGGTGCTTCTGCTTCTATTATTTGTGCTTCAGTTCCTTCTGGCGTTTCTGCTTCTGATGATTCTGCTTTTGGAGCTTCTGGTACTTCTGGTGCTTCTGCTTCTGGTGGTTCTGCTTCTGTTACCTCTGGCCGGGATTCCAACGGTTGTTTTTCTTCCTCTTCTGTTGCTGATTTATCTTCTGATACTGCTTCATTTTTATCAATTTCTTTATCAGAATCAGTATCTAACTGATCTTCTTTTTTTACATTTTTAGCTTTTGTTTCCTTTTTAGATTTTACGGGTTTTTTCTTCTCTCCCTTTTCAGTTTTTTTAGTTCCGGTTTTCTTATCAGTAACCTCTATGGTCTCTTTTTCGGGTTTTTCTTTTAAATCAATATCAGGTGTAATTTTATCCTCTGATTTTTTTCCGGTTTCTTTTTGCTTTTTGTCAGAAAGCTTTTTTTCTTTCAGTAATTTTACTTGTTTCTCCTGCTTTTTTTCAGGTAATAGGACTTGTTCTTTCATAATATGTTCTGTTTTTTACAGATGTAGAATTCTCTTCCCAAAAATTGCTTTACGCAACTTCAGAAATCTGATTAAGTTCAACAATATTTCTTACATAAATTTATTAACAAAATAATTTTGTTTTAGAATTCAATTAAAACCAATATAAATACTGATTTTACTGACATAATACATTAAAAGGAATGCAAAAATAGTAATATTTTAATATATGAAAAAAAAAATCTAAATAAATTAGAAAAGATTTAATTCGAACAATTCACAAACATCAGGCAGGGTAGCTGTGAATTATTCTAACGACTTAGAAAAGGTATTAATAATGCCGGTTAATCAAACACTGATTTATTAAAAATTATATACCCGAAATTAACAATAAATGAAAACGAATCAGTTGTACGATCATAATAATTTAAACTTACACTGATGGGGCCAAAAGGGCTATGATAAATGAATGCTGTCGAAGCTATATACGATCTGTCGGAAAATGGCTCACCATACACTGCCTCAAAATTATCCGGATCCTGAATTATCAAACGATACGGTTGAAAAAGATAACCTTCAATTCTAAAATCAATTTTTTTGTATAGTCTGATAATATTTTTCAGCCCTATTGCTCCGTAATTATGTGCCCTGTATTTAGGAAGAAATAAAATTTTACTTTCCGGTATAGGCTGAAAAGCAGGTGCAGATAATATACTTGCTGTGTAATTATTAAATAATGCCTGGTTTGATAAAAATAATTCGGTGTAAAATCCAAATTTAAAACTACCTAAAGTTTTAAAGTAATTATCATAAATAAACTTTAACTGATAATAATTATGATATGCAACAAATTCATCTGTTTTAACAGAAGTGGAACCGTATATGTCTTTTTCCTTACCCCATACATACCTTAAAGATAGTAATAAATGAACTCCGCTATTAGCATACTGCTTCCTGTTCAGTGTGTTTATTTCATATAATAATGATGGTAAAATAAAATCAAAATAAGTTATGTCAGTCGTATCAAAACGACTAAAATAATTGGTTTGATAGTATTCGTCTTTTAACTCCCCTGATGATACACTCAGAACTAACCTGGAAGTATTGCTACATGGTATTCCAGCATTTATTGCTAAATGATTTTCGTTTTGGATTAAAAACGATGGGTCTTTATCTTCAAAAAAATAAGTAGTATTTTTAAAATAATCTTTATGATTATATGTAAAATCCATTTCAATAAAATATGGTAATTTTGCTGGAAAATCAAGTCTTGTTTCTAATTTAACCGAACTATAAAACCTTCCAAAATATGCATTTGCACTAATATTAAAAGCATTTTTCCCAAGAAACCTGTAATTTAAACCAAAGAATGCTTCATTAATAGCATTTGATGAAATATTCCCGCCAAATTGGGCAATAAAATTTTCGGATTTTTTTACATCTAAATATAAATCATAAAAACCTGTTTCTTTATTAAAATTCAAATTAGGATAAACATATTTAATATTATCGTCGGCAATTAGCTTAAAATATTCCTGTTTCAGTTCTTTAACAGTGATATTCTTTTCTTTGTGTTTTAATAGCCGTCTAACATAAAATGACTGGTTTTTTTTCAATCCATTAATATATATTGAATCAATTATAATCGGAGGTTCTTTTTTATTAAAATTACTACGTTTTTCTTCAATCTGCTTAGGATTACTTCGTTGATTAATCAACTGAAAAATCTCATTCATTTTTCTTATTGTTGTTACGTATCCGCTATCAATAAATGCTTTGTTATTACTGAAATCATTCACATTATTAATATCACCCAAATGGGGTTCTATGAGTACACCTTTTCCCGGAATAATGCTGTAATCTGTTTTTTCCATAAGCATATTTTGTATCTGGGAAATAATATCATCTTGTTTGGGAGATTTATAATTTCCTGCGGCTTTGCTTCCGATAATAACATCCGGTGAAAAATTTTTAAATGCCACATCTGATGGGAAATTATTGTACATTCCTCCGTCAAAAAACAATTTTCCATCAATTTTAATAGGTCTGAAATAAAACGGAAAAGTTGCAGACGCTCTGATAGCATCGCCCAACTGTCCTTTTGATAAAACAACTGCTTTGTTTGAATCAATATCAGAAGCTACACATCTGAAAGGGATATATAAACTATCAAAATTATACCCTGAAGCAGCACTTGCACCGGCAAATATTTCCATAAACATAAAATCCATCTCAAAAGGTGAGATAATGTTTGAAGATAATAACGACTCAATATTTTTTTTATAATTAAATGAAAAATTTACCCATGATGCATTCGGATCTTCTTCTTTAAAAAAATATTCGTATTTATCATCAATAACACCTAACACCCATCGTTCAAATTCATCTGATGTTATAAGATTTTCAATTTCATCCGGTGAATACCCGCTGGCATATAATCCACCAATTACAGCTCCCATTGATGTGCCGGCGATATAATCAATTGGAATATTATTTTCTTCCAACGCCTTTATAACCCCGATATGTGTAACTCCCTTTGCTCCTCCACCGCTCAGAACCAACGCTACTTTTTGAGCATTTGCTTTGTTAAAAATAATTACAGGCAAAATAAATATAAAAAAAATATATATCCTTAAAGACCTAATATTCATTACACTATAGTCAATCTGATTAATTCCATAAAAATAGTAATTTTTTTTATGAAATCAGTCATTAATATTTTTTTCTGAGATTTATACAGTGTATTTTTGGATTTTATTCCAGATTGATTGAATAACATTACTTAACTCTGAAAATTTATTGTATTCAACAATAGTTTGTTGATTTACCATAGCATCTACAAATATCCTGTTAAATGGAATCCATGCAATTATTTCAATATTGTTTTTTTTGCAATATCTTTCAATTACCTCACTCATTTCTTTATTCAAATCAAATTTATTTAAAATAATTAATGGTTTAATACTGAAATTATTAGCAAGTTCTACAACCCTTTTCAAATCATGCAAACCCGATTGTGTTGGTTCAGTAACAATAATTGTAATATCAACACCGGTTATTGAAGCTATCACAGGGCAACCTATTCCGGGAGGTCCGTCAATTATTACAAAATCGCTGTTTTTAGCTTTTGCAATTCTTTTCGCCTCTTCCCTGACAACGGTAACAAGCTTTCCGGAATTATCCTCAGCTATTCCCAACCGTGCATAAACCATTGGACCAAAACGAGAATCAGAAATAAACCAGCGACTGCTATCAGATTGAATCATTGAAATAGCATATTCAGGACATGCTCTTTTGCATAGCTCACAACCATCACAAGAGAATTCAGAAATTGTTATCCTGTCATCTATTGTATTTATTGCATCAAACCTGCATAGATTCTTACATATTCCACAATTTGTACATTTGCTATAATCAATTACAGCAGTCTTTCCTCCCAAATACTTATTTTCAAATAAGATATGAGGTTTTAATATTAGAAACAAATCGGCAGCATCAACATCACAATCGGCTACAACAGCATTTTCAGCTACTGAAGCTAAAGCCGCAGTAATGCAGGTTTTCCCTGTTCCGCCTTTTCCGCTAATTATTGTTATTTGTTTCACGTATAATTAAATATGTATTTTTTTAAACAAATCTAAAAATTCCTGCTTTAACCATGGAAATTCATCAACTAATATTTTCCCTTCGGAATAAATGCCTGCAATTTTTTTATCAAAAGGTATCTTCATTAATACTTCAATATTTTCAGCATTAAGGTAATCATATAAATCATCAGTACCCAAACCAATTCGGTTGACAACCACTCCCATTTTTTTTCCAAGTTTTTTTACAGTTTCAACCATCAGTTTCAGATCATTAACTCCAAAAGGTGTTGGTTCGGTTACCAAAACTACATAATCAACATCATTAATGGTTTCAATAACAGGGCAGGAAGTGCCGGGGGGCGAATCATAAATTACAAGGGCATTTTCATTTGCTTCTTTTTTCACAGCCTTTATCACAGGAACTGCAAGTGCATTGCCAACTTTAATCCTTCCCTCAATAATTTCAATTTTATCAGAAATATTATATTTTGAAACTGTTCCAAGAACATGATTCTTTTCTGTAATAGCATCTTTAGTTTCACATGCATAAGAACATGCTCCGCATCCATGGCACAAATCATCCATTACAGCAATATGAGGAATTGATTTAACAAAAATAATTGCATTATAAGAACAATATTCAGCACATTTTCCGCAATAAATACATTTATCCGTGTTTATTTCAGGTATTTTTATTGCAACTTCTTTTTCAGAATTAAAACGGCCTTTCGTAAAAATATTAATATTCGGTTCTTCCACATCACAGTCAATCAACTGTATTTTACCATCAATAATATCTTTAATGGAATACATCAGATTAACAGCAACCATGGTCTTTCCAGTTCCGCCTTTTCCGCTGGCAATAGCGATCCGACAACCCGTTGTTATCATATAAACTTATTAAATAAATTACTTATGGACAGGCACTAATTATTAATGGTCACAAAGATTTTTACCTGCATCAAGTTTATCATTAATCAAATCCTGAACCAATTCTTTGGGTTCTTTAGGAGCAGCTCCAACATAAACATTTATTTTTTGGTTTAAAAACAAATTTATTGCTCTTTGCCCCATACCACCGGCAATAACGTCTTTTACTCCCATTTCTGCCAGCCAGGCTGGTAAAACTCCCGGCTCATGCCTTGGTGGTGTTAAAAAGTTCTCTGAGATGATTTTATTATCATCTACATCATAAACAGCAAATTGTATGCAATGGCCAAAATGCTGACAAACCCTGTTGTCTTCAACAGGAATAGCAATTTTCCTCATTTTAAAATTTTTAATAATTAATTCTTAAATCCCTTAAACATTAATTGTCTCCTCCTCCACGAAATCTATTTCGACTTCCTTGTCCTTGTCCTCGACCTCCTCCTCCCATGTTTCCTTGCCGATTCCAAAATCTCAATCTTCTACCAAAACGAGTAATATTTTCATTCTCATTTTTATTTGATTTGTCTGTACCCGAGGGTTTACATTTTCCCAACCCTCTTCCTGTGCGCGATCCTTTTCCTTCAGGACCTGTTCCGTTAAAATTAGGCATAACTCCTCCTTTTTTTTAAATTAAACATTATTTGTATTATAAATCATTAATAATTTCTTTTACTGATTTTTCAGTGTCTTTGGCATTAATCATAGTAATACTAAAACTATTAAGTGTGTTTTCGGCTTTTGGCCCGAAATTACCTGAAACTACCTTATTTACAGCATTATCTGCAACTAATTCGGCTGCAGATGAACCTGCTGCACTCTGCATATCTATTCCCGGATTTTTAATAAACTTATACTCTTTCGAATCAGTATCATAGATTGCAAAATATTTGCATCTTCCGAATCTCTGATCCATTTTGCTTTCAATGCTATTTCCTGTTGAACTTACTGCAATTCTCATGTTTTTAATTTTTTTTTGTTGATTATTTAAATTTTTTTCTGATAAAGTCATTATGATATCTTGAGTGTTCACGTATCATACTAACTCCACATTCAGGGCATATTATACTTCTGCAGGGAACTCCGGGTTGATGAGAAATTCGATTTTCACACTTCGGACAAATACAAAAATCCTCAGGTCCTCCTACTCCCTTTCCCTGTCTTTTTACATTAATAATATCCTGTTCACTTTTTATAGTTGAATTTATATGAATAATATCTTTTGAATGGCATACAGGGCATTCAGTTAGCTTATCATTATCTATGGGTTTTTTAAAAGTACTTTCGCAGTTTTCACATCTGTACCAATTGTCTTCAAAATGAACATTTCCGCCATCAATTATTATTGAACGGTTTTCCAAAAATGCTATGGCAATCTTTTTTCTTGCACTGTCGTATATTCTGGTAAAAGTAGGCCTTGAAATATTCATTTTTTTAGCTGCTTCTTCCTGAGATAAATTTTCATAATCTGCCAATTTTATTGCCTCATATTCTTCATATAAAATCTTCACAGATTCACTTTCAGCTGGGCTGCCAAATGGCTTAAATCCTTTTATGAAAGGTGGCTGATTCATTCTGCGAAATCTTTTTGGTCGTGGAGACATATTAAAAAAATATAAATTGTAAATTGTAAATTTTTATCATTAATTATTATGAACAAATGTTCGCTACAAAAGTAATGAACATAAGTTCATAATGCAAGTTATTTTTTTATTTTTCTCTAATTTAGAAACTCATTGCAAGCATTAAGCTATCTAATTTATTCTATTACTGTTTATTAGCATTTTTAAATTTATTAATACTTACAATCATTCTAAATAAGCTAATTAATATATTTATAATTCTATTAAATAATTTTTATACTTTTATAAATTAATTTTTCATAAATATTCATAATTCATAAAAACAGGCATCATGATAAAATTTTTTTACATTTTCAGTTTATCATTTTTAATACTGGGAAATAATATTTTCTCACAAAATTATGTGAGCCCCGAACCTGCTGACAAAAATGTTATACTTGAAGAATTTACCGGAGTAAGATGCCCGAATTGCCCTGCCGGTCATACGGTTTCACAAAGTATTATTACAAACAATCCGGGAAGAGCGTTTGCTGTAGCATATCATCCTTATAATTCTTCCTATACGCAGCCATACTCGGGCAATCCTGATTTCAGAAGGCACTTCCCTGATGCTTTATACACCATTCCATATTGCGGCAGTTCGCGTTTTATGCCAAGCGCATTTATAAATCGCAGAATCTGGCCTGATGGTGAACGCATACAAAGCCGCTCTAATTGGGTTCAGTATTCAAATACAATAATGTCCGAAAGTTCGCCGGTAAATGTAGGATTAACTTCAAACTATAATTCAACAACCAAAGAATTAAACATTACCGTTGAAATTTATTATACTGCTCATGTTTCAGATATAAACTCAATAAACGTAATTTTAACAGAAAGCGGACTTATTGCCCAGCAAGCCGGCGGTTCAACAAATTATATACATAATCACATTTTCAGGGAAGTTTTTACGGCTCAATGGGGTGATAGTATTGAAGAACCTACTACACAGGGAAGCTATTTTACATTGGAATATAATTTCGATAACACAACAACAGCTTATGATATGTCAAATTGTGAAATTATGGCTTTTATAGTTAATTTAAACAATGATGAAATTATTTCAGGTGTTTGTGCAGAAGTAGGAGAAAGTACTATTGTTACTCCAATTGCCGGTTTCTCGGCTGATACAACAGAAATATTTAATGGTGATAGTATAAATTTCACTGACGAATCTATCTGTCATCCTATTCAATGGGAGTGGATATTTGAAGGAGGTACTCCTGAAACAAGCAATCTGCAAAATCCTGCAGGTATTTTTTATTATGAATCCGGAACTTATTCTGTTACACTCACCGTAACTAATCAGAGCGGAAACAACACACTTTTAATTTCAGATTGTATCCATGTAGGTAGTGTTGGAATTAATAAACTTATTTCTGAAACCGATATAATGAAAATATATCCTAATCCAGCTATTGATAAAATTTTTATTGATCTTTCTGATACAAAATCAAATATCAGTAAAATATTTATTAATAATTCGCTTGGGAAAACAATTCGGGAAATTACATCTGACAAATTATCTGAAGACCCAATAATTATTGACTTATCAGAACATACAAATGGATTATATTTTATAACTATAAAATCTGATACAAAGGTTGTTACAAAAAAGTTTTCATTAATTAAATAAATCAGTGATAATTTGAGCAACAAAATTCAAAATAATTTAAGTATAATATTTAAGGACTGGTCGCACGAGAAAGTTGAACAAATTTTTTCTTTGCCTTCCTCAGGTTCTTACAGGCAATATTTCCGCATAAAAGGCAGAGATAAAACTGCCATCGGTGTATTTAACAATGATATAAAAGAGAACGAAGCATTTTTTTCTTTTACAAAACATTTCCTGAAAAATGACTTAAATGTACCCGAAATATATTCCGTTAATCCTGATAATAAAATTTATCTTATCAAAGATCTTGGCGATATAACATTATTTTCCATTGTTTTACAACAACAAAAA
Source organism: uncultured Bacteroidales bacterium (assembly GCA_964599115.1). Lineage (GTDB taxonomy): Bacteria > Bacteroidota > Bacteroidia > Bacteroidales > JADFUO01 > JADFUO01. Next base: position 10,190 of record CAZREZ010000003.1, on the reverse strand, counting down.
AAATCTGGGTTTTCCGAAGACATCATTGAACATTACAAAAAAGCTATTGATGAATTACCAAAATTTCAGATTACAGCAGGCAAAGGTATTGATTACAGCCGTTGCTATCCTGGTCCGGCTTTTAACAAACAATCAATGCTATGGGATTTGAATTATTTTAAATATTACTTTCTGAAACTTGCAAAAATTCCTTTTGACGAACATAAGCTTGAAAATGACTTCCAACACTTTACAGATTTCCTTCTTAAAGCCGGCAAAAATTATTTTATGTATCGCGATTTTCAGTCAAGGAATATTATGATATTTGAAGGCAAGCCATATTTTATTGATTATCAAGGGGGCAGAAAGGGAGCTTTGCAATATGATATTGCTTCATTACTTTTTCAGGTTAAAGCAGCAATTCCAAATGATATAAAAAATTACTTAATGGAATATTACCTTTCAAAACTCGGAAAATATTTTTCAGTAAATAGTAATGAATTTAAAAAATATTATTGGGGTTTCGTTTATTTAAGGCTGTTACAGGTTTTAGGAGCTTATGGATTCAGAGGTCTGTATGAAAAAAAATCTCATTTTTTGCAAAGCATTCCAATGGCTATTGAAAACTTAAAGTGGTTACTGCAAAATATAGGCTTATCCATAAATTTACCAACTTTAATGAATGTTTTAAATATATTAACAGAGAACCAAAACCTTCAAGAGTCTGCAAGACCTGGAAGAGTTTCAAAAGTAACAAAAACAATTTCAAAACAACCACATTCAAAATTAAAAATCACTATCAACAGCTTCTCTTACAAAAAAGGAATACCTGATGACAAAACCGAAAACGGAGGCGGTTTTGTATTTGATAGCCGCGCCCTGCCAAATCCGGGAAGACTGGAAGAATTAAAATATTTAAACGGTAAAGACAAACAGGTAATTGAATTTCTTGAAAAAGAAAAAGAAGTTGAAGAATTTTTTAATTATGTTTTTTCAATTATTGACCATTCTGTTGAGAAATATTTAGAAAGGGATTTTTCTGACCTGATGGTAAATTTCGGATGTACCGGAGGTCAGCACAGGTCGGTTTTCTGTGCCGAAAAACTCACAAAACATCTGAAAATAAAATATAATGTTAAGATTATTTTAATACATATAGAAGAAGATAACTGGAAGAAATAATTATTATATCAATGAAAGCAATGATACTTGCTGCCGGTATAGGAAGCCGGCTTAGACCAATCACAGATACCAAGCCAAAAGCTCTGGTTGAGATTAATAAAACTCCTTTATTGGAAATTGTAATTAAAAGACTGATTTCTTTTGGCTTTGATGAAATTATAATTAACACTTATCACTTTGCCGACCAGATTTTAAACTTTCTTATACAAAAAAATAATTTTAATATTGAAATTAAAATTTCAAATGAAAGCAAAAAACTTTTAGGCACAGGTGGAGGATTAAAAAAAGCCACATGGTTTTTTGATAAAAAACATCCTTTTTTGCTTCACAATGTTGATGTAATTTCAAATATCGATTTAAATGATCTTATTTCATTTCATACAAAATCCGGTTCAATTGCAACACTCGCAGTAAAAAACCGGCAAACTTCAAGGTATTTATTATTTGATGAAAAGAAAATATTATGCGGATGGGAAAACAAAAAAACAGGTGAGAAAATAATTTCACGCAAGTCAGAATCAAAATTGCATCATATGGCATTCAGTGGTATTCATGTGATTGATCCGTTTATATTTAATTTAACAAAAATGGGAGGAAGTTTTTCAATAATTGATTTTTATTTACAGCTTGCAAAAGAACATAAAATTTCGGGTTACGAACATAACTACTCTTACTGGTTTGATGCTGGTAAAAAAGAAAACTTAGATGAAATTGAGAAAAGATCAAATCCTCCGGATTTCTAAAATCCGGAGGATTTAACAGAAAATACTTATCATGCCATATCATTACACACAGGTTCCAATTGAATCAGATCGATATTACCATATTTACAACAGGGGTAATAATTATGGAAACGTTTTTTTTGAAAAGGAAAATTATCGTTTCTTTCTTGAAAAATTCAAATTTTATATCTCTCCATACACAAAAATCTATGCTTATTGTTTGCTACCTGACCATTTCCATTTTTTATTAAAAGTTACAGATGAAAAAGTAATTAAGCAATTCAAATATTTTTTTATTTCCTATGTGAAAAGCATAAACAAAAGATATAATCGTAGTGGCAGTCTTTTTCTTAAAAATTTTAAAAGAATTGAAATTAATTCAGATGATTATCTAAAACGTTTGGTTTTTTACATAAATCATAATCCCGAAAAACATTCATACATTGAAAAATATCAAGATTATAAATATAGTTCCTTCAAAGCTTTTTTATCAAATAAGTCAACATTTATTGACAGAGATGAAGTTTTTGAATGGTTTGGAAGTAAAAAAGAATTTTTGGAATATCATAAATATTTAAAAAATCTGATAATTGAAAGTAAAATATCTTTTGAGGAGTAATTTAATTTCCAATATCCAATCATGAAAGCATTTTTAAATAAAACCGCAGATTATATTTATAAAAACTTCGGGAATGATATATCTGAGTTGTGTATTGTTTTGCCGAACAGGCGTGCCGGATTATTCCTGAAAAAATATCTGGCTACATACATCAATAAAACTATATGGTCGCCCGAAATTTATTCAATTGAAGATTTTATCGTTAAAATATCAGGTTATCAAATAATTGACCCAATATCACTTCTATTCGAATTCTACGAAATTCATAAAAAAATCGAAGGTAAAAAAGCACAGGATTTTGAAGAATTTTTAAACTGGGCTCAGGTTCTTTTGCATGATTTTAATGATATTGACCAGTATCTTGTTAACTCTGCCGATATATTCAGTTTTTTAACGGATACTAAAGCAATTTCTCTCTGGAACCTTGATACCAAACCTTTAACCGATTTTGAAAAAATTTATTTACATTTTTACAATTCATTATCAAAATATCATGAACTTTTAACAAACCACTTAAGCAATAAAAAGCTTGTTTATCAAGGATTAGCATACAGAAAAACTATTGAAAATATCAAGGAAATTTTGCAATCAATTTCATGGAATAAAATAATTTTTGCTGGATTTAATGCATTAACAACAGCTGAAGAAAGAATTATTTTTTCGTTTACAGATGCAGGTATTGCTAAAGTTTTATGGGACTCTGATGAGTATTACCTGAAAAAAGATAAAAATAAAACCACTCAACCCGAAGCAGGCAGATTTCTTAATAAATACTTCAACAACCGCAGGTTCAAAAAATTTGAGTGGGTTAGTAGTAATTTTTTAAATACAGAAAAAGATATTAATGTTATTGGAATTCCTCAAAACATCGGACAAGCAAAAGTTTGCGGACAAATACTTACAGATTTTATAAAAAATAATAAAATTTTACACGAAACCGCAGTAGTGCTTGCAGATGAGAATTTATTAATTCCGGTTTTAAATTCCATTCCTAAAAACATTACTGATTTTAATGTTACTATGGGTTTGCCATTAAAACTCTCTCCCCTATTTAATTTATTTGATAACATTTTTACACTTCACGAAAATGCAGAAAGAATCAGAAAAACCAAAGAATCTGCTCAACAAAAATTTCATATCAGGGATATTATTAAAATACTGCAGCATAATTATATTTCGGCTTTATTCGAAAATTTACACGAAGATGAATTCCCCCAACTCAATAAAATTATTAAAGAGCTTATTACTTCAAATAGAATATTTTTTACCAGTGGAGAAATCAAATCTGCATTTATTTCATCTTCATTTTTGAAAATAAAAATTACTGAAGATTTAATATCTAACTGGAAACAACAACCGGAGCTTGCATTAGAAAATTTCTCAAACATCATCAAGCATTTAAGAGAAATATTTATTTCGATGAAAAATAACAGCGATAATGATTATAAAATAGAGATGGAATATCTTTTTAGTTTTTCTAAAATAATTAAACGGATTAATAGTATTATCAACGATTATGATTCAATAAAAACCATAAAAACACTACATAATATTTTTAACCGGATTGTTGCTTCAACACAAATACCATTTTACGGAGAACCTCTGAAAGGCTTACAAATTATGGGAATGCTTGAAACCCGTACTCTGGATTTCAATAACCTGATTTTGTTATCGGTAAATGAAGATATTATACCCGGAGGAAAAGACACAAATACATTTGTTCCGTTTGATATTAAAAGAAAATTCGGTTTACCAACCTACAACGACAAAAATGCAATATTTGCATACCATTTCTATCGTTTGCTACAGAGAAGCAAAAATATTCACCTTCTTTATAACACCGAGCCGGACAACCTTGGAGGAGGAGAGAAAAGTAGATTCATCAATCAAATTATTAATGAATTACCAAAATATAACTCCAAAATTAAAATTAGTGAAAAACTATTTTCACTACCTCCTGTTAAAGATAAAATAAGCCATAGTATAAAAATTCCAAAAACTCCCGAAATAATAAAATTGCTTAAAGATAAAGCTATAAATGGATTTTCGCCAAGCTCAATCAATTCTTTTATAAATTGTCAGTTACAGTTTTACTTTAAAGAAATTGCCGGTCTAAGTGAAGCTGATGAAATCGAAGAAACAATAGACGCTGCTAAACTCGGAACTATAATACATGAAGTTATGAAAGAACTTTATAAACCTCATGTAAACAAAATTTTAAAAACAGAAGATGTTAAAAATATGCTTCCTGAAATTAATTCCTTAACTGATAAAATTTTTAAGAAACATCATAGTAGTGGCGAAATAAATTATGGAAAAAATCTTTTAATTTTAAATGTGGCATACAATTATATTTCTAATTTTTTAAAAAAAGAAATTCAGGAAATAAGCAGAATTGAAAAACAAGGAAATTTTCTTACTATTAAATTTATTGAAGAAAAATTTATTACTACAATTAAATTGAACGACCCTTTAAATTCCGACAAAGAAACTATTATTAATTTAAAAGGCACAATTGACAGGGTAGATAAAATTGAAGATTCATTAAGGATTATTGACTATAAATCCGGCAGAACCGACCCCAAAGAATTAAAAATAACAGAATGGGAACAGCTGGCAACTGAAAGCACACTTGGCAAAAGTTTTCAGTTATTATTTTATTCATGGTTATTTCAAAAAAACAATCTTATTGATTTTTCCAATATTGTTCCTGGAATTATCTCTTTTAGAAATTTAAGTAGGTGGCTCATGAAGATATCTATTCCTTTCTTAAACAGCAATCAAAAGAAAAAAGATGATATAAATACCGAAGACCTCAGTGAATTTGAAAAAATCTTAAAGAAGATTATTTTCGAAATATTTAACACGAACCTTCCATTTGAGCAAACGATTAACATTGATAATTGTAAGTATTGTCCATTTAAAAGTATTTGTAATCCTATGTCTTTCTGATTTCAGGTGTTATTATTTTTTCCAGTCCTAAAAATTATTAAAATAATTAACAAACGGCAGTGTATAAGTTTTTTAAATTTGACAAGAAAACGTATAATTATATTGTAATCTTTGTATTAAGAAAAAAGGTTCATATTAATATCTTGATAATTAATAAATTTTTAATTATGAAAGTTTATAATCAACTAAAAATTATTTTTATTTTTTTGTTATTTTTTGCTTTGTTTCCAACTTTTTCCTTTTGTCAAACAACAATTAAAAATAATTCATTCAAAAAATATTGGTCAGTCAACTTAAATGCAGGTGCAAATTTATTTTGGGGCGACTTAAGACAATATGATTACTATCCCGTTACGAATTATGAAAATGAATGGCAATTAGGTTATGGAATAATTTTAAATTGGCAAATCAGTCCTGTGTTTGGTTTAAGGGGACAATTACTTAATGGTAAATTGTCGGGAACCAGAAGGCAGATAAACAGATATTTTACAGCAGATATTTTTGAATATAACCTAAATACAACTGTTAATTTCAGTAATTTATTTTTTCATTACAAACCAAAAAGGTTATTTACAGTATATGGAACAGTTGGGGTTGGATTATCTAATTGGAAAACAGAAATGAAAATTTTAGGAAGCAATATTACAGTTGCTGAAAATGGAAATGGAGAGGGTAAAGGAATATTTGGAAGAACTCTTGAAGGAGTTATTCCTTTTGGTTTAGGTTTTGATTTTCGTCTTAGTGACCATTTTGCACTTAATCTGGAAGGCACTTTACATGGCTTGAATACTGACAAATTGGATACAAAAGTAAGTGGCTCTAAATACGATATGTACTCTTATACTTCACTCGGACTGACCTATAAATTTTCTACCGGTATTAAAGAACCTTCAGTTACTAAAGAAGTGATTACAGAATACAAGGAAGAGATAGTTAAGCCAACTGTTGAACCGGAAGTCAGCATAATTTCCGAAATGCCGGTAATGATTTATTCAGGAGATGAATTTGTTGTAAATTTGATTATTAACAAATATAATATCAAACAAAGCGGAAAGGTAATTCAATATTTTCCAGTAGGCTTTTTACCATCCACAACAACATTAACCAATGGAGATTTTAATTTCGAAGACCAAACTTTAACAATAAGTTGGGATGAGTTGCCTGATACTTCTATTTTTACTACTTCTTATAAAGTATTAACAGATAGCTTATCCACAGGCAATTTCTTAATATCAGGTAAATTTATTTATATTTATCAAAATGAGGAGAAATTTATTGACTTTGAAAATATAATTAAAATCGAACAATCTGAGAAGTTAAGCAAAGAACAAATTGAATATCAGGTTGGGGAAGAAGTTGTAGTAATTATTCCCGCACATGATATTGAATACAGAGTTCAGATAAGAGCAAAGTTGGGCAAAAAATTATCTAATACATGGCTTGCTAATAAATACAAGCTGGACCAAATTATAAAAGAAGATTTTTATAATGGTTATTATATCTATACTTTAGGTTCTTTTCCTACATATGAAGCTGCATTTAAATACAGAGACGAACTAATAGCAACAAATAAAATTTACGGTTCCTTTGTAGTAGGTTTCAAAAATGGAAAACGTATCAATATTAAGGAATTAATAATTCAGGAAACAAAAGCACCAATTATTTCCGTACCAGATATTGAATACAGAGTTCAAATAATAGCAAAGCTAAACAAGATATTATCTACTACAATTCTCGCTAATAAATATAATCTGAATCAAAATATAAAGGAGGGTTTTCATAATGGATATTATATTTATACTATAGGTTCATTCCCAACTTATGAAGCTGCCCGAAGATACAGGGATGAGCTCAGATCGGCAAATAAAATTTATGACGCATTTGTAGTAGCTTTCAGGGAGGGAAAACGTTATAATACCTTATCTGAAATAAACAAGTAAAATTTTTATTTTAAATTTTTCAATAAAAAATCCGTCATACGTTTATATAAATGCATAGTTGTGTTCCCACCGTATATGAAATGATTTTTGTTTGGATATAATTGCATTTCAAATTGCTTGTTAGCATTAACTAAAGCAGTAATCAAATCCATAGAATTCTGGTAATGGACATTATCATCAGCCGTACCGTGTACAAGCAAATATTTTCCTTTTAATTTATCAACATGGTTTATCGGTGAGTTATCATCATACCCTTCAGGGTTTTCCTGAGGAGTCCTCATATATCTTTCAGTATAAATATTATCGTAATATCTCCAGTTAGTTACAGGAGCAACAGCAATACCAGCACTGAAAAAGTCTGCTCCTTTAGTCAAACAAAGTGTTGACATGTAGGCTCCATAGCTCCAGCCAAAAATCCCTATTCTTTCTGGATCAACATAATCAAGAGTACCAAGATATTTTGCTGCTTCAATTAAATCAATAGTTTCGTATTTGCCCAATTGCAAATAAGTCATCTTTTTAAATTCTTCACCCCTTGCTCCTGTGCCCCTGTTATCAACCGACACTATTATTATTCCTTTTTGTGCCAGCATCTGATACCATAAACTTCCTCTACCCCAACTATTACGGACTGTTTGTGACCCGGGTCCTCCATAAACATACATTAATACAGGATACTTTTTTACCGGGTCAAAATTAACCGGCAATATACGCCACCCGTTCAATTCCACACCTTCAGATGTATTAAAACTAAAAAATTCCTTTTTGCTATAACCATATTCATTTAATCTTTCAAGTAAAACGTCATTGTCCTGTAACACCCTTATCTGTTTCCCGTTGGCTTTATTAACAGTTATGTATGGAGGTGTATTTGCACTAGAATAAGTATTAACATAATATTTATAAGAAGAACTGAAACTTGCGCTATTATTTCCTTGCTTTTGTGATAACCTTGTTTTATATCCATCAAGCTTTACAGCATAAAGATCACGGTCTAAAGGTGATACTTCTGCAGAAACATAAAAGACCAATTGTTTTTTTTCATCAAAACCAAGTAAATCAGTAACATCCCAGTTACCCTTTGTCAATTGCCTGACTAATTCCCCATCCATATTATAAAGATATATATGGTTAAAACCGTCTTTTTCGCTGGTAAACAAAAAATGAATTTTATCATTAAAGAATATTAAATTATCATAATTGCTTTCATCAATATAATATTTGTTTTCTTCTGTATATAATACTCTTGAATTTCCTGTTTCAACGTTATTTAATAATATTTCAAGTTTATTCTGTAATCTGTTCAGACGGAAAATTGCAAGTATATTCGGATCAGTGGTCCATTTAATACGCGGAATATATTGGTCAATTTCTTCACCGATATTCATTTTTTTTGTTGATTTTGAATTTAAGTCATAAAAGAAAATCTCAACAACCGAATTATCTTCACCTGCTTTAGGGTATTTGTATTTATATTCTTCTGGATAAAGTTCACCAAACATTGTCAGGCAGTATTCTTTAACATTGCTTTCATCAAAACGGTAAAATGCAATTTTTGCTCCATCCGGTGACCAGAAAAAAGCTTTTGTAAAACTGAATTCTTCCTCATAAACCCAGTCGGTAGTTCCATTTATTATATGATTAAATAAACCGTCTTTTGTTATTTGTTCTTCATTACCGGTTTCCAAATTTTTAATAAATAAATTATTATCTCTTACAAACGCAACCATTGAGCCATCGGGAGAAAAATCAGCTAAACGCTGTTTACCGTTTTCTGATAATTGTGATAATTTTTTATTTTGAATATCCCATATATAATAGTTTGATTTTGAGGAATGCCGGTAAATAAATTCGGTTTCAGTAGGTATTAATATTTTTTGTTCGTCTTTACTGAACTTATAACTTCTTAACCGAATATTTACTGTGTCTCCTTCAGGAATTAACTGACTGGAAGAAATTAGGGTTTTGATTTTTTTACCTGATTTATAACTATATACATTTAACGAATCATTTTTTAATAACGCATAACTCTGACCGTCAGCCATAGATTTTATCCCATAAGCCATTTTGGGATAAAACTTTCGACTTTGAAAAATATCTTTTAGTGTTAATTCTTTTTGTTCTATTTGAGAATAAGAAAACTGGCTTAAAGTAAAAAATGCCAGACTTACTAAAATTGTACAAAAATTTCTTTTCATGATGATTGATTTAAATTATGCGTACAAATATAAAAATAATTTAGATTTTAACACAGTATCTATCGGTAAAAGGCTAAATGGTGTTCGTCCATAAAGTCCAATAGTTTAAATAAATATTAGGAATAACAAATGACAAGCTCCAAATTTCAAATAAATTCCAATTTTCAAAATTCAATGACCAAAACAATTTCAAAGCTGTTTTGAACATCCATCCATACGGACTTGCTTCACTTCGTACGGACAAGTTTGGGTCATTGGTATTTTGAATTTATTTGTTATTTGTTATTTGTTGCTTTAATTAAAAATTTGTTTGACTTTATGAACAGACAAAATAATATTTTGCTATATTAGTTAATTTAGCTTCTGAAGTTGCAATTAATTTATATATTTGTTGGTTAATTTATAAACAGGTAAAATCACAAAGGTATCAATATCAGTTATATGCAAATCCGGATTGTGACTTACGAGGCGAAGCTGTATCAAAGTGATAAAGAATTAATTAGATTCGTTCTATAATAATCAATTGATCTGATCCTAGAATTTTATTATTTCTTCATGAATAAAGATGTGAGTGACATGGCTAAGCTATAATAAAAAC
>CAZREZ010000002.1:0-39662 GCA_964599115.1 uncultured Bacteroidales bacterium | reverse complement strand
GTATGGATGACAGATAATAAGATTACGTATTAAAAATTCCGTGATTATCTATGATTAATGGAAATGATTTTGTTATAAAAGAACAAGACAAAACAGGCTTAAAATTTGCTATGCTATTTGAAGCACATTGTACTATTGGTCCGGGAGAAGCGATAAAAAAATACGGGTATACATTACAATGGTATTATAAGCTGCTAAAAAGGTTTAAAAAGGAAGGATCGGCAGGGCTCATAGGTAAGAAAAAAGGGCCATTAAGGCAACACGTAAGGACTCAAGAGGTTACCAACCAAATAATAAGGTTGCGCTTTTTAGACCCTGATTCAGGGTCTGATGTAATAGCCCAAAAAATGAAACAAAATGGATATAAGGTAAGTGTGCGGAGTATTGAGCGCACGATAACAGAATACGGGCTCCAAAAAAAACGCATAACTTAAACCCTGAAAAAGAATCAAGGAAAAAAGAAAAGGAAGAAGTCGAAATTATTGTTTCTAAGCGGAAAACCCAAACTATAAAAACAGATAGCCAAAGCAATGAAAGAAAAGTCAGGGAATCCTTGTCAAACAAAGTGTGCAGCACGATGGTCGGGCTTTGGTTTCTTGTGGCAGAACACCTCCGGCTTGGTAGTTGGGACTTAATAAAGGGTTTTAGTGGTCACAACTGTACTTATATCGAGCCACGCATTGCCATGCAGATTGTCAATGAGGCTGCAATTTGCCAAAACAGGGTCAGGAATAAAAATTACATAACCCATCAGGGCTTTGAACTATTGAACGGCTTGGGGTTTCTTGCAAGTGATGAAGCTGTCCATAACTTTCTTGAAAAACATACTGTTGCTCAAGCACAAGACATGCAGGTAACATTATCAATGATACGATCAAACCTTGGGCATTATAAAGGGGAGACTATTGCTGTTGATCCCCACCGTATAATAACTACCAGTAAAAGAGTAATGCCTAAAAAAAAGAAACAGCCACAAGAACCATCAAAAAAGATGTTACAGACTTTCTTCTCTTTAGATACCGGTACAGGTCAACCTATTGGTTTTGGTATAGGCTCACCAGGAACTAATACGACAAAAGCAACTTTTGATTTATTGAAAATGTCAAATAATATAATTCATAACAAAGCGCTGGTACTGGCAGACAAAGAACATTTTACAAGTGACCTGTTACATGGCTTAAAAAAGGATGGGCAGTTTGAGTTCCTTGTTCCGGTAATATCTTATGATAGAATAAAGAAAATAGAAAGATCACTTAAATTCCAGTGTAAATGGGCTGGATATGCAATAGCAGAAACACTCTTTAATTTCTCAGGACATAAAGAAAAATTCCGGCTAATAGTGCAAAGGGAAGGCGAAATTGAAAGTAAATACAAGTACAAATCATTTTTAACAATATCTAAAAAACCTGCTGTAACCCTGTTGAGTGAAAAGTATGGAGAAAGATGGTCAATAGAAGATTTCTTCAATTTTGATGGTGCGATGGGATTTGATAGAGCTTCAACATTTAATCTTAATATTCGTTATGGTAAAATGTCTTTAGCATTATTATCCCAAGCAGCTACATATCAATTTAGACAAAAACTACCAAAGCCTTATGATCGCTGGAATGCAACTCATTTAGCAGATGCCGTATTTAGTAAAATTGATGGTGATATTAAAGTGAAAGATGATACAATTATTATAACTTGCTATAATTTGCCAAAAGAATTAAATTTGCAAAATTATTATGAAAATCTTCCAAATAAATTAGAAGCCGAAGGTATTGATCCAAGAGTTCCGTGGCTTTATAATTTTAAAGTAGATTTTAGATTTAAGTAAAGGAATTACTAAACTAAATTATACTTAAAAAATCGCTGAAAAATTCGGGACGAAGCATAGCTGTTTAGAAGTAGTTATGCGTGCGGAACAGACCTATAAAACTTTTGCATTTCTGTTCCGCATTAGTATAACATAGATTTCACAAACTCAATATTCCGTTTTAATTCTTCAAAATTAATTCGTTTCACTGCAGAATCCGTAAAAATTTTTTTGAATTTTACCTCATCAAGATTCTCCCAATCGGTTTTTTTCATTTTTTGTAATCCTTCATTTGGATAAAATGCAGGCTCATTGTGAGGTTTTGCAAATCTGTTCCACGGGCAAACATCCTGACAAACATCACAACCGAAAATCCAGTTATTGAATTTACTTTTTAACTCATTAGGAAGTTTATTTTTATATTCAATTGTAAGATAAGAAATACACTTGTTTGCATCAATTTCAAAGGGTTTGGTTATTGCACCGGTCGGACAGGCATCAATACATTTTGTACAATCACCACAATAATTTTTCCCAGGTTTATCATAATTTAACTCAAGGTCAATAATAATTTGCCCGATAAAAAAGAAAGAACCGATTTTTTTATTTATCAAACAGGTATTTTTCCCAATCCAGCCCAAGCCGCTTTTTTGTGCCCATGCTTTTTCCATAACCGGCGCCGAATCAACAAATACACGGTAATTTCTTTTACCGGTATTATTTTCAATTATTGATATAAGTTTATGTAATTTATTCTTTAATACAAAATGATAATCTTTGCCATAAGCGTATTTTGCAATTTTGTAATTATTTTCCGTTGTAAGTTTTGTTTTAGGATAATAGTTTAACAGAACTGAAATAATTGATTTAGCATTTTCAACCAATAAACCTGGGTTAAGTCGTTTTTCAAAATTATTCTGCATGTAAGTCATTTGCCCGTGTTTTTTATTATCAAGCCAATTTTTCAGCTTTACAGCTTCATCTTTAAGATAATCAGCTTTCGACACACCACAAAATGAAAAATCAAGTTCATAAGCACTTGATTTGATAAGCAGGGTTAGCTTGTCTTTATTTTTAGATAAGTTCACAAAAACTTAATTGAAATTTTATTGACAAACACATTAATCAAACAGTTTCCTTTGCTCTGAATATTTTATTTTCCCAAGATGTTTATATGCCATTTCCGTTGCTTCTCTTCCTCTTGGAGTTCTCATCAAATATCCTTCCTGGATCAAAAAGGGTTCATATACTTCTTCAATAGTACCTGCCTCTTCTGCTACAGCAGTTGCAATAGTAGTAATTCCAACAGGTCCGCCTTTAAATTTATCAATAATTGTTAAAAGAATCTTGTTATCCATTTCATCAAGACCGTTTTTATCAACATTAAGAGCTGAAAGGGCAATTTGGGAAATATCAATATCAATATTACCATCTCCTTTTATTTGGGCAAAATCTCTTACTCTCCTTAAAAGTAAATTGGCAATTCTTGGTGTTCCCCTGCTACGTCTGGCAATTTCATCAGCAGCATTATCGTTGATAGCAACTCTTAAGATTTTTGCAGAACGATGGATAATTTTTTTCAGTATATCAGCTTCGTAATATGATAACCGTAAGTTTATTCCAAAACGCGACCTGAGAGGAGCAGTTAGTAATCCGGAGCGTGTAGTAGCACCTATAAGAGTAAACGGACTTAAATTTATTTGTACGCTTCTGGCATTCGGACCGGTTTCAATCATAATATCAATCTTATAGTCTTCCATGGCAGAATATAAATATTCTTCAACAACAGGGCTTAACCTGTGAATCTCATCAATAAAAAGAACATCATTTTCTTCAAGATTTGTAAGCAAGCCTGCAAGATCGCCCGGTTTATCAAGCACCGGACCTGAAGACACCCTGATATTAACTTCCAGCTCATTAGCAATTATGTAAGAAAGAGTTGTTTTACCCAATCCTGGAGGTCCATGCAACAATATATGATCCAGCGCTTCGCTTCTCTGTTTTGTAGCTTCTACAAATATTTTCAGGTTTTCAACTACTTTTAGCTGACCAAAAAAGCCACTAAAGTCGGATGGTCGTAAAACCATTTCAATTTCTTTTTCTGCCTGACTTAAATGTTTGCCGCCTGGATCAAGATTTTCGTTCATCTTTTATATTTTTTAAATCTTCTAAACAAAGGTAGTAAAAAACAAAGTAACTGATAAAATTATTAATTATAAAAAATATTTATTTTGTTTCTGTTTTTTTTTTACTTTAGCTATGTCAAAAGTTCTTCATAAAACTCATTAAAAATGAAAGAAATAGTTGTTGCTATTGATTTTTCAAAAAGTTCTATACATGCCCTTGAATATGCTATAAACATTGCAAAAAAGATCAATGCAAATATCAGCATGGTTTGGGTAAACAATTTTATTACCCCAGAAACCGTTTTTTCACCTGCGTCTATTGTAAACCAAAACAGTATTGAAGTTAAAAAACACTTTGAAAATCTGTTAAAAAAATATAAGAAAAATTTAATGCCCGGAAAATTAAAATATAAACTTAGAAAAGGCAAGGTTTATCACGAAATTGCAAATCAGGTAAAACAAGATAATGCTTATTTGATTATAGCAGGCACACATGGTGTTTCTGGATTTGAAAAATACTGGATAGGAAGTAATGCTTATAGAATTGTCACCTATTCTCCGTGTCCTGTAATTACTCTACGAAACGAATTTAAATTTTTTAATTCAATTAAAAAAATCTTATTCCCTATTGATAACACACTTGAATCAAAACAAAAATTTCCTTTTACTGCCGACCTAGCAAGTTATTTTAATGCTGAAATACATGTTTTACTTCTTTATTCAACATCATTAAAATCAGTTCAACGTAAAATCGATAGTTCTGCAATCAATGCTATTAAGCATTTTGAAGACAAAAAATTAAAATATGTTCTGGAAAGAATAAAAACTGATAATATTACCAAAACAGCATTAGATTATGCTGAAAAACAAAATATTGATTTAATAGCAATTATGACAGAACAGGAATCAACCACTGCAAATATTTTTCTTGGTCCTTTAGCAGAAAAAATGGTCAGTCATTCACCTATTCCGATTCTAAGCATTCGTGCTCAAAAAATTATTAGTAATTAAAAAGATATTACAAAATGAAACCAATAAATATTTTATTCATAATTTTTTTTACGAATATTATTTTTTTTTCCATAGCACAAAATAATGTTGCCGGAAACATAGAAATAATTCAGGACCTAAGAATAGATACTTTGATTCAAAAGCATATCTCAATTAATGAATACCTTATTACAAAAGAAAATCATAATGGAATTAAAGGTTATCGTATTCAGATATTTTTTGACTCTGGCAATAATTCTAAAAATAATGCAACTGAGATCATAGAAGCTTTTTCCAAAAGATATCACAATATTGAAACTTATATTTCGTTCAGAGAACCATATTACAGAGTGAGAGTAGGCGATTTCAGAACTAAATTAGAAGCGGAAGGATTTCTGAGAAAAATAATTTTCAGATATCCTAATGCATGGATCATTAAAGACGATATTAATTTCCCAAAATTATATTAACTTTATAAAAATTTAAACTACTAAGCTATGAATAAAATTATCGTTGCAATTGATTTTTCTGATTGTTCAATCAATGCATTGGAACATGCCATTACAATTGCTGATAAAGCAAAAGCTGACATCTTAATGGTTTGGGCTAAAAAACCCGACAACACAAAAGATATTTTTTCAATTTTGCCTGAAAATCTATTAGAAGAAGTTAAAAAACGGTTTGAGGAACTAATTAAGAAGTATAAGATCGGATTTAAGAATGGAAAACTGGAATACAAAATCAGAGAAGGAAAAATTTATAAAGAAATCGTTAAAGAATCAGAAGAAAGCGGTGCTTTTTTGATAGTTACAGGAACACACGGAACTTCGGGTTTTGAGAAATTTTGGGCAGGGAGCAATGCCAATAAAATAGTTTCAGCATCTAAACTACCGGTTATTACAATCAGGGGAGGTATAGATATTGACCGTAAACTCAGTAAAATTGTCATGCCTATTGATAGTAGTCTGGAAACCCGCCAAAAAGCATCCTTTACATCCATACTTGCAAAATTATTTAATGCCGAAATCTACATACTTGCTCTTTATACAACTAATATAAAAGCCGTACAAAGCAGGGTGGATCACTATGCTAATCAAATTACCGAACACCTTGAAAAAGAGGGTATTAAATATCATTTGGATAGTATTCGTACAGATAATCTTACAAATACCACTATACAATATGCCGAAAAAATTGATGCAAACTTAATTTCGATAATGACAGAACAGGAAAAAACTACTGCTAATCTTTGGTTAGGACCTTATGCAGCACAAATGGTTAATCATTCACCAATTCCTGTATTAAGCATTCATCCAAAGCAAATGTCTATTTAATTATCAAGATAAATTTAGTAACTATAAATAAAAAACCCTCAATATTTCTGATTTATTGAGGGTTTTATTTTTTTGTTCTGTCTTTAATCCCTATTCATGGCATTCAAATCTTCAAAAGCAATTATTAATCTCTTAACAATAGAAATTTCTCCTTCACGCAGCCATTTTCTTGGGTCGTAATATTTTTTATTCGGTTTATCTTCACCATCAGGATTACCGATTTGTCCCTGTAGATAATCCTTATACTTTGAATAATAATCCTTAACACCTTCCCAGAAAGCCCACTGGGTGTCAGTATCAATATTCATTTTTATTACTCCATAAGAAATCGCTTCTCTGATTTTTTCCTGGGAAGAACCTGAGCCACCATGAAAAACAAAGTTTACCGGATTTGGACCGGTATTGAATTTTTCCTGTATGTATTTTTGTGAATTACGAAGAATAACGGGTTCTAATTTTACATTACCCGGTTTATAAACACCATGGACATTTCCAAAAGCTGCAGCAATAGTAAACTTATTACTGATGCTGCTTAATTGTTCATAAGCATAAGCAACTTCTTCGGGTTGAGTGTATAGTCTTGAACTGTCAATATCTGTATGGTCAACACCATCTTCTTCACCACCTGTAATACCCAATTCAATTTCAAGGGTCATATCAATTTTGCTCATTCGCTCAAGATACTTTTTACATATTTCAACATTCTCTTCTATTGGTTCTTCGGATAAATCCAGCATGTGAGAACTGTAAAGAGGCTTACCATATTTTTTAAAATGTTTTTCGCCAATATTTAGTAAACCATCAATCCATGGCAATAATTTTTTTGCTGCATGGTCAGTATGGATCATTACAGGAACACCATATAATTCCGCAATCTCGTGAATATGCTGAGCTCCTGATACAGCACCGACAATGGCTGCTTTCTGCTTATCATTTGATAAAGATTTTCCTGCATAAAAAACAGCGCCGCCACTTGAAAACTGTATTATCACAGGTGAATTTACAACTTTTGCTGCCTCTAAAACAGCATTAATTGAGTCTGTTCCAACTACATTTACTGCAGGTAATGCAAATTTGTTTTCCTTTGCAATTCTAAAAATTTCCTGAACACCGTTCCCGGTAACAACTCCGGGAGCAACTTTATTTAATACTTTTTCTGTCATAATATTTTTTTTAAAAAAATTCAATAATAATAATAATTGTCAAAATTAATTATTTTTTATCAATATCATTGTTCATAAATGAATTATTACATTTGCATAAAAATTTAATATTTTCAAAAACGGCCCCGTAGCTCAACTGGACAGAGCATCTGACTTCGGATCAGAGGGTTGAGGGTTCGAGTCCTTCCGGGGTCGCTAAGTGTCTGACTATAAACTTAGCATTTTAATAAATTTCCCAAATTACTTGTAGTTTGAAAAAAATATTATATTTACAGTTCAAAAAAATTACCTGAATTTAAGATAATTGATTATTTTAAAATGACACTGAACGATAATGCAAAAAGACAGGTGTACACTTAATTTAATAGCAAATAGTTAGTTAATTTGGTGTTTGTTAAGTTTACGACACGAAGTTAGTACGTATGTATGCGTTTCAGTATAAAAGGGAATATAATATTTTTTAATTAATAGGCAAAAGTATGATAAAATTATAGAATGATTAAAAAAGTTCTTATAGCCAACAGGGGTGAGATAGCAGTCAGGGTAATGAGATCATGCAGGGAACTCGGCATTAAAACCGTTGCTGTTTTTTCTGAAGCTGATCGTACTTCTATGCATGTCAGATATGCTGATGAAGCATATTGTATAGGTCCTTCACCTTCCAACGAAAGCTACTTAGTTATTGACAAAATCTTACAGATAGCAAAAAAATCCAAAGCTGATGCAATTCATCCTGGTTATGGTTTTTTATCAGAAAATGCAGAATTTTCTAACAGGTGTAAGGATGAAGGAATTATTTTTATCGGTCCTTCGGCATTTGCCATAAATACAATGGGCGACAAAATTACCGCCCGCAAAACAATGATCAAGGTAGATATACCGGTTATTCCGGGTACAACCGAAAAAATAAAGGATATTAAATCAGCCGTAAAAATAATAACTGATATTGGATTACCTGTTATGATCAAAGCTTCTGCAGGTGGTGGAGGCAAAGGTATGAGGTTGGTTAGAAAAATTTCCGATGTTTCAAGTGCAATCAGAGCTGCAAAATCCGAAGCTAAAGCTTCATTCGGTAATGACACGGTTTACATTGAAAAATATATTGATTCGCCACACCATATTGAATTTCAGATTTTAGCCGACAGACATGGAAATGTCATACATCTTTTTGAACGTGAATGTTCAGTTCAACGACGCCATCAGAAAGTAATTGAAGAAACTCCTTCTCCCCTGATGAATGAAAAAATCAGGAATGAAATGGGTAATCATGCAGTTGCCGCCGCTAAAGCAGTTAATTACGAAGGGGCAGGAACTATTGAATTTATTGTTGATGATGACCTGAATTATTATTTCCTTGAAATGAATACCCGCCTTCAGGTTGAACATCCTATAACCGAACGTGTTGTTGGTATTGACCTTGTAAAAGAACAAATTAAAATAGCTAACGGAGAAAAACTGAAATACAAACAAAATGATTTAAAACAGAACGGACATTCCATAGAATGCCGTATTTATGCCGAGGATCCTGATAAAGATTTTATGCCGAGTCCTGGAAAAATCAAACATATAACAGAACCATTCGGACTTGGAGTACGTATTGACGGATATGTTTACGAAGGATATGAAATCCCGATGTATTACGATCCTTTGATTTCAAAATTGATAGTCTGGGCTAAAACAAGAGAAGAAGCAATCGCAAGATTAAAAAGAGCTTTATATAATTATAAAATTACAGGTGTTAAAACAACTATAAAATTTCTTGAAAAAATATTAGACTGTCAGGATTTTGAAACAGGAAAATATAATACTCATTTTATTGAACAAAACAGGAAATACCTGATGTCAAAGAAAAAAAGTGTAGGTAAATTTCAGGACATTGCAATTATTACAGCATTTATTGATTATATCACAAAAATTGAAAAACTGCAACCCGAAAAAGAGTCGCTTAAACTCTGCAATAACTGGAAGGATTTTGGAAGAAAAAAAGGCGTGATTAGACTATAATTAGGAATATTTTAACGCAAAAAACACACACATGTCATTTGAAGTTAATTTAAACGATAGAGCAGCAAATGTTGAGTTACTGAACAGGAAAGGAAATAAAGTTAAAATTGCTGTTGACGGTAAAAAATACGATGTGGATATTGTAATGGTTGAAAACGGTGTTTATTCAATTATTCACAATGGTATATCATATAATATTGAACTTATTGAAAATAACTCAAGTAAAAAATACATAGTAAACACATTATATGAATCTTTTGATGTTGAAATTGTTGATGCTGAAAGCAAATATCTGAAAAACAGAAAAAAAGATGATTCAGCCGAAAAGAAAACAATTTCCTCACCAATGCCCGGCAAGGTGGTAAAAATCCTTGTTAAGGTTGGCGATAAAGTAAAAGCCGGCGAAACCGTTATTATTGTTTCTGCAATGAAAATGGAAAGTGAATATAAAGTCAAAAAAAACAGGTTGATAAAAGATATTTTAGTAAAGGAAGGCGATATAATTGATGGACATCAACCATTAATAATAATTGAATAAAAATATTTGACAAAAAACTAAAACCAAAAAAATGTCATCTTTAGAAGAAAAATTCAAACAATTTGAGTTAAAAAACAAAATTGCTGAACTTGGAGGCGGTAAGGAAAGAATTGACAGGCAACATAAAGCAGGCAGATTAACATCACGAGAGAGAATATATCTTTTACTTGATCCGGAAACTTTTGTTGAACTTGACAAACTTGTTACGCACAGGGCTACCGATTTCGGAATGGATAAAAATAAAATATTAGGCGACGGTGTAGTTACAGGGTACGGAAAGATTGACGGCAGATTAGTATATATTTTTGCACAGGATTTTACGGTATTCGGTGGAACACTTAGCCGTGCCAACTCCGACAAAGTAGTAAAAATCATGGACTTGGCAATGAAAATGGGTGCTCCGGTTATCGGCTTAAATGATTCGGGTGGAGCACGGATACAGGAAGGGGTTGAAAGCTTAGCCGGATATGCCGATATATTTTACCGCAATACTATGGCATCAGGTGTAATTCCGCAAATCTCGGCAATTTTAGGTCCCTGTGCAGGTGGTGCAGTTTACTCCCCTGCTATTACCGATTTCATATTAATGGTAAAAAAGTCAAGTTATATGTTTGTTACCGGACCCGATGTAATTAAAACCGTTACCCATGAGGAAGTTACAAAAGAAGACCTAGGAGGTGCAATGACCCATAATTCAAAAAGTGGCGTAGCCCATTTTACTGCCGAAAATGATGAGCAAGCCATGATGATGATAAGAGAATTATTGAGTTTCATTCCATCAAACAATCTGGAAGATCCTCCTGTTAAACCTTGTACCGACGACATTAAAAGAGAAGATGAAAAACTGCAAACCATAGTTCCTGTTGACCCCAACAAACCTTATGATATAAAAGAGATCATCACAACAGTTGTTGATGATTTTAATTTCTTTGAAGTTCAGCCACATTATGCTCAAAATATTGTTGTTGGTTTTGCACGATTAGGCGGAAGGTCCGTTGGAATAGTTGCAAACCAGCCGGCTATTCTTGCAGGTGTTCTTGATATAAATTCTTCAATCAAGGGTGCAAGATTTGTTAGATTTTGCGATGCATTCAATATACCTATTATAACTTTTGAAGATGTTCCGGGTTTCTTACCCGGTACTGCTCAGGAATTTGGCGGGATAATCAAACATGGTGCAAAACTGTTGTTTGCTTTCTGTGAAGCAACTGTGCCTAAAATAACTTTAATTACACGTAAGGCATATGGAGGTGCCTACGACGTGATGTCAAGTAAACATATTGGTGCTGATGTTAACTTTGCATATCCAACTGCTGAAATTGCAGTGATGGGATCTGAGGGAGCTGTAAATATTATCTTTAGAAATGCTTTATCGGATGAAGACAAGAAAAAAGCTGTTGATGATTATAAAAATACATTTGCAAATCCTTATAGAGCTGCTGAACTCGGTTATATTGATGAAATAATTTACCCTAAACAAACACGATATAAACTCATTCAAGCATTGGAAATGACCCGGAACAAAAGCAAATCCAACCCACCAAAAAAACATGGGAATATTCCACTTTAGAAAGTTCTTAAATCCTAATTGAATTGAAATATAAAAGCCGGTTAGCGGCTTCAAACTGAATACCAGTTATACTAATACGGAATCAAGTTCCAAAACATCGGGATGAAAAAAATGGAATGTTTTAATAATAAAATAAAAAAATATTATTATTTTAGCATTAAATTAAAAAAATATTATCTTTGCAGCCCTATTTAATAAATTTATTATCAAACTATTAAAATATAAAAGATATGACAAAAGCAGAAATTGTAGCAGAAATTGCTAATAAAACAGGAATTGAAAAAGTTGCTGTTCAATCTACAGTTGAAACTTTAATGGAAACTGTAAAAAAATCCATGATTAATGGTGAAAATGTTTATTTAAGAGGCTTTGGCAGTTTTATCATTAAAAAAAGAGCTGAAAAAACGGGAAGAAATATTTCAAAAAACACTACTATTATTATTCCTGCTCATAATATTCCTTCTTTTAAACCTGCTAAATCATTTGTTAACGAAGTTAAATCTAACGTAAAATAGTACTAATTTTTTTATCTGAGTTATGCCTAGCGGGAAAAAAAGAAAACGACATAAGATGTCGACACATAAGCGTAAAAAACGCTTAAGAAAAAACAGACATAAAAAGAAATAAAAATTAATTTTTATTTTACAGCATTATCATATAATGTGTTAAGGTATTATGTGATAATGTTTTATTCCTTACAAATTATATATTTCTTCCCTGTTTATCTAATTACCACTGAGTTGATCAGTGTTCATATATTTATCTAAAATATTTTATTGTGGATAAGGAATTAATAATAAATTCAAGTTCTACTGAAATTGATATAGCTCTGTTAGAGGATAAATTCCTTGTTGAATTACACAAAGAGAAAAATAATAATAACTATTCTGTAGGTGATGTTTATCTGGGAAGAGTAAAAAAAATCATACCAGGGCTTAACGCTGCTTTTGTAAATATTGGTTATAAAAAAGATGCATTTTTACATTATTTTGACCTTGGCCCACAGATAAAATCTTCAGACAAATTCACCAAAATTATACAATCATCAGGAGCCGGACAATTTTCACTTGAAAAATTCAAACTTGAAAGTAATATTGAGAAAACCGGGAAAATTTCCCAGGTTCTGAACACTAATCAGCAAATTTTAGTCCAAATAGCCAAGGAACCAATTTCAACAAAAGGACCTAGAATCTCCTCAGAATTATCTTTTGCAGGAAGATTTCTTGTACTCGTTCCGTTTTCTAACAGAATTTCTATCTCACAAAAAATCAAAAGTATTGAGGAAAGAAGTCGTTTAAAAAGACTAATTCAAAGTATCAAGCCTAACAATTTCGGAGTAATTATTCGTACGGTTGCTGAAAACATACGTGTTGCTGATTTGGATACAGATATGAAAGACCTGATAGAAAAATGGAATAATTTGACCAAGAAACTTGCTTCAGCAAAAGCGCTTCAAAAAATTTTCAGCGAACTTGACCTTACAACAACTTTACTCAGGGATCTTCTTAACGAATCTTTTAATAATATTTACGTTGATAATCCTGTTCTTTACGAAGATATTAAAAGCTACATTGGAACGTTTGCACCTCAAAAAATTGATATAGTCAAATTATACAAAGGCAAAAAACCAATTTTTGAATTTTACGGTATTGATAAGCAAATAAAAAGTTCATTCGGTAAAACCGTAACCATAAAAAGCGGTATTTATTTGGTTATTGAACATACCGAAGCCATGCATGTGATTGACGTTAACAGCGGACACAAAATTAACAAAGAAAACAGCCAGGAAACTAACGCTCTGGAAGTTAACCTTGAAGCAGCCATAGAAATAGCCCGACAACTTCGGTTGCGTGATATGGGCGGTATTATAGTTGTTGATTTTATTGATATGCATGAAGCAAAAAATCGCAAAGCACTCTTTCAGAAAATTAAAGATGAAATGGCAAAAGACCATGCCAAACATACTGTTTTGCCTCCAAGTAAATTTGGGCTTGTACAAATAACACGCCAAAGAGTCCGCCCGGAAATGAATATTGAAATTCTTGAAAAATGTCCGGTTTGTGATGGTTCAGGTAAAATAAAACCAAGCATAATTTTTACCGACGAAATTGAAAAAAATATTAAATATCTGCTCCACGACCAAAATGAACCTCAACTTACTCTGTCGCTGCATCCGTATTTATATGCCTACCTTACCAAAGGTTTATTTTCAATCCAGATAAAATGGTTTTTTAAATTTAAAAAATGGATTAAGATACGCTCAATGCCTTCTTATCACTTCCTTGAATGTCATTTTTTTGATAAAAATAATGATGAGATAAAAATATGATGTAGTCCATTGAATAATATTCTATTTTATAAATCTAATATTCTCATAAATATTGAGATATAACTAATATTTTATATTTTTGCAATCATGGAAATAGTAGTAAGCGGAATAAGACCAACAGGTAATTTACATTTGGGAAATTACTTCGGTGCAATAAAAAATTTTATCAAAATGCAAGAAGAAAACAATTGTTATTTCTTTATTGCAGATTATCATTCATTAACAACACATCCTACTCTGGATAATCTTCATGAGAGTGTTAAGCAGGTGTTAGTCGAATATTTAGCTGCAGGATTGAACCCTGAAAAAGCAACAATTTATATTCAAAGTGACTTGCCCGAAGTAAGCGAACTTTATCTTTTGCTTAATATGAATGCATATCTTGGCGAACTTGAAAGATGTACTTCTTTTAAGGAAAAAGTAAGGAAACAACCTGAAAATATTAATGCCGGACTTCTAACATATCCAACATTGATGGCTGCAGATGTTATTATCCACAAAGCTGCAAAAGTCCCTGTAGGAAAAGACCAGGAACAAAACCTTGAAATGATACGAACTTTCACCAGACGATTCAACCGTATATACAAAACCGAATATTTTCCTATTCCAACAGCATATAATTTCGGTGAAGCCCTTGTTAAAATTCCCGGTTTGGACGGTAGAGGAAAAATGGGAAAATCAGAAGGCGAAGGAAATGCAATTTTTTTAGCAGACAAGCCTGAAGTAATTCGTAAAAAAGTTTAGAAGGCTGTTACTGATAGCGGGCCAACGGAAATAAACCAGAATAAATCAGAACCTATTGAAAACCTCTTTACATTACTGAAAGTTGTTTCAACACCAGATACAGTAACTCACTTTAATGACCTTTATAATAAATGTGAAATTCGTTATGGTTATTTAAAAAAACAATTAGCCGAAGATATAATTAACTTCACAGCACCTCTTCGTGATAAGATTACCGAATTATCTACAAATAACGATTACTTAAGAAAAGTTGTAAAACAAGGTGCTGATAAAGCCCGCGAAAGT
The DNA here is from genome assembly GCA_964599115.1 of uncultured Bacteroidales bacterium. GTDB lineage: Bacteria > Bacteroidota > Bacteroidia > Bacteroidales > JADFUO01 > JADFUO01. The sequence continues at coordinate 24,781 of CAZREZ010000002.1, read as the reverse complement.
GCTTCCAAAACTATTAAAGAAGTAAGAGAAATAATTGGTTTTAAAAAATTCTAAATAAAATGGATTCAAAAGAATTATTATCAATAATTGTTAACTGGTTTTTAAGAATAGCCATTATACTTTTTATCTTTCCGTTCTTTTATAATAATTATATTGACATTAACTTAGAACAAGCTTTTTGGAACTGGATAGTAAAAATATTATTAATAATTTTTTTTATTGGCTTGAGTTTAGCAATTATATTCCTGAAAAAATCAAGATTTTATAATTTAGGTTTTTTCATTGTTTTTATAGGTAGTTTTTATAAAATTCTTGATATCGCTTTTAAAACAGGATTGTCATTTGAGCAAGTTAATTACTTTTTACTGATAATTGTTTCAATTTACTTTATGTCAAAAACCGACAGATCACATAGAAAGAAGCGGTACTAAATGGAACTAGCTTAAAGATGATAGATACTTCCCCTAAAAAAGAAAAAGCAATACTAGTTGGATTAATAACAAAGCAACAGGATAAGAAAAAAATCAACGAATATTTAGATGAACTTGAATTTTTGATTGACACAGCAGGGGGAATACCTGTAAAACGCTTTGTCCAGACACTGGATATTCCAAACTCAAAAACATTCGTAGGCTCCGGAAAATTAGATGAAATAAAACAATATGTTGAAACCGCCAATATTGACATTGCTGTTTTTGATGATGAACTAAATCCTTCACAAATTCGTAATCTTGAAAGAACTTTAAACTGCAAAATACTTGACCGTACAAATTTAATACTTGATATATTCGCGAGCCGTGCAATGACAGCTAATGCAAAAACCCAGGTTGAACTGGCGCAATATGAATATCTTCTGCCCAGGCTGACAAGGATGTGGACCCACCTTGAACGCCAAAAGGGTGGTATCGGGTTAAGAGGTCCGGGGGAAACAGAAATTGAAACCGACCGGCGAATTATTCGTAATAAAATTTCCCTGCTCAAAAAAAAATTAGCTCATATTGATAAACAAAAAACAACACAGAGAAAAAACAGGGAAAGTTTAGTGCGGGTTGCTTTAGTGGGTTATACAAATGTAGGTAAATCAACACTGATGAACCTTCTAAGTAAATCAAATATTTTTGCTGAAAATAAACTTTTTGCCACCCTGGATACAACCGTACGGAAAGTTGTAATTAATAATCTGCCTTTCCTAATATCCGACACAGTCGGTTTTATACGTAAACTCCCGCATTGGATTGTAGAATCATTCAAATCAACACTGGATGAAGTAAGAGAAGCTGATATCCTTATTCATGTAGTTGATATTTCTCACCACGATTTTGAAGAACAAATTAACATTGTAAATCAAACCCTCGCCGACATTAAAGTAATTGATAAACCAATAATCACAGTCTTTAATAAAATTGATATATACACTTTTATTGAGAAAGAAGAAGACGACCTCTTGCCAATAACAAAAGAAAACATCTGCCTTGAAGACCTGAAAAATTCGTGGATGGCTAAAGTTAATACACCTTGTCTGTTTATTTCAGCTATAGAAAAACAAAATTACAAGGAAATGAGAAAAATACTTTACGAAGAAGTGAAGAAGATTCATATTAAGAAATATCCTTATAATGATTTTTTGTATTAGAAACTAAAAATCCGTTTGACGTTTGATATTTGACGTTTAATAAAAATAGATATATTTGCCTGAAATTTTAATCTTCTGATAAAAATGAAGAAATACCATCTGATTTTACTTTCAATTTTTTCGGGAATATTGCTTTCTATTGCCTGGCCTGTAAACGGTTTTCCTATATTTTTATTTTTTTCGTTCGTACCTCTGCTTTATATTGAAGATTTTATTTGCAAAAACAAAAAGAACTTCAGCATATTCAGCATTCTTTTTTATTCCTATCCGGCTTTTTTCGTTTGGAATTTACTCACTACCTGGTGGGTATGGAATTCAACGGAAATAGGAGCAATTATGGCAATACTTTTGAACTCGCTTTTTATGTCTGTGTTTTTTAACCTTTACCATATCACAAAAAGAATATTATATAAAAACAATCAGGGATATTTCATCTTAATTTTTTACTGGATAACATGGGAGTTTTTGCATCTTGACTGGGATCTTTCATGGCCATGGCTTAATCTCGGAAATGGATTTGCATCTTATATAAAATGGATTCAATGGTATGAATTTACAGGCACTTTCGGCGGAACACTATGGGTATTACTTGTTAATATTATCATTTATAAACTATTAGCTGAATTACTAAACAAAAACAAATCATTAAAAAAGATCATAGTTTTATCTTGCTCATCTTTTTTATTGATTTTTTTTCCAATAATATTTTCATACATTATTTATAATAATTATGAAGAAACAAAAAACCCTGTAAGCATTGTTGTTGTCCAACCCAATATTGATCCCTATTCCGAACAATATAATTTACCTCCTTCGGTAATAATTGATAAAATATTTAAGCTTGCCGAACCTGAAATTGACAGTCTTACCGATTTTGTTGTTTGTCCGGAATCCGCCAATCAGGAAGACATCTGGGAAAGAAATATAAAAAACTACCCATCAATAATTCAGTTAAAAAAGTTTATAAAAAAATATTCGCATATAAGCTTTGTTATTGGAGCTTCAACATATAAAAGGCTGGAAGATGAGCAAGCCATCACAAATTCTGCCAGAAAATTCTATGATAGTGATAATTATTATTACGCATACAATACTGTTATTTTTCTTGATTCATCAGATATTGTCAGGCTTTATCATAAATCAAAACTTACTCCTGGAGTTGAAAAAATGCCTTCATGGAAAATATTAAAACCTTTGGAAAATTTTGCAATTAACCTTGGCGGAACCATAGGAACGCTTGCAACTGATAAAGAAAAAAAAGTATTTAACACAAAAGATTCATTAAAAGTTGCTGTGATTATTTGCTATGAATCGGTTTACGGAGAATTTGTTACAAAATTCGTAAGGAACGGTGCCAACCTGGTTTTTTTGATAACTAATGACGGTTGGTGGGGAAATACACCGGGTCATCGCCAGCATTTTTCATTTTCTCCTTTAAGAGCAATTGAAACCAGGCGAAGTTTTGCAAGGTCGGCAAATACAGGTATTTCGTGTTTTATCAATCAAAAAGGCGATGTATTTCAAAAAACCGAATATTGGGTTCCTGCAGTTATCAGGCAAAACATCAACGCTAACTCAAAGTTAACTTTTTATGTTAAGTATGGGGACTACTTAGGTAGAATTTCCGCTTTTATAAGTGCCTTGTTTATCCTTATCACTATTTCCATGGGTATTGTCAACAGAAAAAAATCACTTAAGCTATCTGCTTAATAAATCCTCTAAACCGGTTGAATTTATATAGTTTATTTTCTTGATTCTGGTTTCCTGTTTCAGTCGGCAGTTGGCAATTAATAGGCTGTGCCCCTGCCTGAAATAAATTGACCATTCTGTATACCAAAAATTGGTACAATTACCGATATTAATGGATATTTTTCTTTAGATAAATTAGAAAACATTCTTGACCCAAAATATTTTTTCAGGATAAACCGTCAATTTATCGTTAATTTCAGTGCAATTGAAAATATGTACTCCTTATCAAAAAGCAGGTTTAAAATAGTTCTAAAACCCAAAACCGAACAGGAAACAATAGTCAGTTACAGTAGATTAAGTGATTTCAGGAAATGGTTAAATATTTAAACATAGATTATCACTCACACATAATTGAATCAACCGGGTTAGCTGTCGCAGCTTTTACAATGTGATAGCTGATTGTTAGTAAGCCTATTACAAGAGCCAACAATCCGGCTAATACATACGAAAACCATCCGATTGTTGTGCTATAAATGAAATTAGTGTTCAACCAGTCATCAAGTATCCACCATGCTAAAGGTGAAGCAATAATAAATGCAATTACAATAAGGATAACAAACTCTTTATATAATATTTTTAAGATACTTTCAATTGAGGCGCCAAGCACTTTACGTATCCCGATTTCTTTGGTTCTTTGCTCTGCAATAAATGAAGATAAGCCAAGTAATCCTAATAAAGCAATAAATATTGACAATACCGAAGCTATGCGAAATATCCTCCCGATGTTTTCTTCAGCTTCATACATTTCATCCATGGTTTTATCAAGAAAATCATAATCAAAAGGATTAATATTTCCAAATTCGTACCATTTTTCTTCAATATAATCAAGTGTTTGCCGTTGGTTCTTTTCATTAATATGAATTGACATGAAGTATCTGGGGCGATTACTGAGGAAAATTAACAAGGGGTCAATGTTGTTATGCAGAGAACGATAATGAAAGTCTTTAACAACACCAATTACTTTTGTATATCTTAAAGCAGTGCCGTCCAGATCAATTCCGAAATCTATTTTTTTACCCAAAGGATCGTCAGTCCAGCCCAATTCCCTGGCAGCAGCTTCATTTATTATTACTCCTTCTTCAAGGTCTGTTCCCATCTTGCGGTCAAAATTCCTGCCCTCTGTTATCTCAATATTAAATAAGTCAATATAATTAGTATCAGTCATAATAAAATTCAGGGCATGCTCAACCATTCTGCTTCCGGTTTGGAAAGTTGTAGTATCTGTATTTCCGGTACTATCCACACTTGAAACTTTCAGGCTATCACCGGTTTCTGCAGGTGTACTGATTTTCTCATCTTTTTCAACCCTCATAACAATTATGCTTCGAATATTACCAGGCACACCTGATGAGGTTGAAACATTTTTAATATTTGGATTTTGTAAAACCTCTTCCCTGAATACCGGAACCTTTCTTAAAAATGCAGTATCCTGAACACCAACTACAATAACATTTTCCTTTTCAAAACCAAGGTCTTTTGTTTTAAGATAATTTAATTGTTTTGAAACAACAATAGTCCCGATTATCATAAGTATTGAAATCGCAAACTGAAATACAACCAGAATTTTTCTAAGTAATCCACCTTTTCTGCCGGTATTAATTTTACCTTTCAGTACTTTTACAGGAAGAAATGAAGATAAATAAAAGGCAGGATAACTTCCCGAAATAAGACCGATAATTACTGCTATCACAAATATTTCTATCAGGATAAACGGTGTTGAGCTAAAACCAAACACTAAATTTTTTCCGGCAATCTCATTAAAATTAGGCAGTAGCAAGTATACTGAAATAACAGCTATTACAAGGGCAATAATTGCTAAGATAACAGATTCACTGAGGAATTGCCGCATTAGTTGCGACCGGAATGCTCCCAAAACTTTTCTTATTCCAACTTCTTTTGCTCTATTTGCTGATCTGGCTGTTGCCATATTCATATAATTAATTGCAGCAATTAATAAAATAAAAAGGGCAACAAATGAAAATATATATACATAAGCTTTATTTCCTGTAGGTTCATCGCCACTAAGATTTGAAGTAAGATGAATATCAGCCAGAGGTGTTGCCATTACCTGAAAACTTGCATTGATCTGATCGCCAATTGATTTCATATATTTCTCATAAAACTGCGGGAACTTCTCAAAAACAGTTTCAATATTGCTGTTCTCTTTCAGTAAAAGATAAGTATATGGTGTTATATTCCAGAAAGTTCTGGGTTCAAAACTATTGAAGCGTTCTCTGCCATAACGCTCGGAAAGTGTAGCTACAGAAAATAAACCATTGAATTTTAAATGTGAATTTTCAGGCAGATCTTTTATTACACCTGTAATTTTAAAATCCACATTATCGGCATCTGTAATAACTTCGCCGATAGGATTTTTATCACCAAAATATTTTTTAGCTAATGTTTCGGTAAAGACACAAGTATTTGGTTCTGTCAGTGCTTTTTCAGGCTTACCCAAAATAAATTCGTGGGTAAATACATCAAAAATTGTTGAATCCGTATAAAACAATGCATCTTCATAAAATTCTTTTTTTTCGTATTTTATCAATATTCCATCGCCTCCTGCAAACCTAACAAACTCCTCTACCTCTGGAAATTCTAATTTGAATGCAGGGCCCAACGGAATAGATGTTACTGCAAAAAGGTCATGTTTGCCACTTATTGTAAAGTTTGACTCAAGGCGATAGATCCTTTCGTGCTTTTCGTGATGTCTGTCATAAGCAAGTTCACTCTGATTATAAAGAAGAATAAAAATCGTAGCAATAATTCCGATTGACAGGCCAATAATATTTATTGCCGAATAAAATTTATTCCTTACGATATTTCTGTAGGCACTTTTAATATAATTTTTAAACATGATTGTGAATTAGATTTTAGAATTAAGATTTTATATTTTAGATTAATTATTTATATTATTAAAGGTTGCTAATTTTATAATCTAAATCATTTTACAAAACACTTTGCCTGATATTTTCAGTAACAATTTGTCCGTCAAATAATCGTACAATCCGTTGGCTGTATTCGGCATCTCTTTGTGAGTGCGTTACAATAATAATTGTAGTACCGTTTTGATTAAGATCAACAAGCAGGTTCATTACTTCTTCGCCATGTGCTGAATCAAGGTTACCGGTTGGCTCATCAGCAAGTATTAATGATGGCTTGGCAATAACCGCCCTTGATACTGCAACCCTTTGTTGCTGACCACCCGACAATTGTAAAGGAAAATGTTTTTTCCTGTGGCTCATTTGCATTTGCTCTAAAACTTCCTCTACCCTTGCTTTCCGGTCTTTTGCATGCATGCCGAGGTAAATCAATGGTAATTCCACATTTTCAAAAACTGTGAGTTCATCAATCAGGTTAAAATTCTGAAAAACAAATCCAATATTTTGTTTTCTTAATCTTGCCCTTTGTTTTTCAGAGAATTTCGACACTTCGTTATCAAGAAAAAAATATTCACCTTCGGATGGGTTATCAAGCAATCCAAGGATATTCAATAATGTTGACTTTCCGCATCCGGAAGGCCCCATAATTGCAACAAATTCACCTTTGTTGATTTCAAATGAAACTTCATTTAATGCTGAAGTTTCAACTTCATCTGTTCTGAAGATTTTTGTAAGTTTTACTGTTTTAATCATGATTTAAATATTTAAATGTTTAATAATATTGTTCTATAATGGATAAAATGATAATCAAATTTGCTACTGATTCACCGATTATAAAATTAATCTTTTTTTATAATTGATATTTCTGTTCTGAATATTTCATAAGTTTATCTGTTCACCCTGTTTAATAGCATTGCTCGCTAATGAGATTCTACAGGATTAATCTGTGACTTTTATTTTCTATAAATTATTCATATTTTAAAGTATCAACAGGATTAGACTGTGATGTAACATAAGCTTTGTAAGCAGTAATCAATAATGCAATAATTAATGCAAACAAACCTGCAAGAATAAACACAAACCAATTAATGGCAGTCCGGTATGCAAAATGGCTGAGCCAATCATCAATTAATAAAAATGCAATTGGCCATGCAATCAGTATTGCAATCACAATTAATTTAAAAAATTCTTTGGATAACAATGTGATTATATCGTTTACTTTAGCACCCAAAATTTTCCTTATGCCAATTTCCTTTGTTCGTTGTTCTGCCATAAATGAGGTCAAACCAAACAAGCCAAGACTTGCAATAAAAATTATCATTAAAGAGAAAATTAATGAAAGTTTTCCGAAATTATTCTCATCCTTATAAAGTTTATTGAGTTCCTGATCTAAAAAAGAATATTCAAAAGGACGGTTTGGAGCAAACTCTTTCCATTTATTTTCTATAAAGTCTATTGTTTTTTTATTGTTATCCGGAGTTATTCGGATTGCCATAAATTTTAAAAACCACATAACTTCACCTTGATTTTCTTTAATATTCAGAACAAACGGACCTGCTTGTTCATACAATGAAGTGGTATTAAAATTATTTGTAACACCAATTACTCTTTCCTCCCCATATAATGATTTAAACTTTTTGCCAAGAGCTTGTTCATTACTTCCCCAACCGAGATGCTTGACCATAGCTTCATTAATAAGCATACCTTTTTCAGGGTCGGTTTTATTATCTTCATTATAATCTCTTCCCGCAAGTATTTTTATATCAAATGTTTTAACAAAATCATACCTGACAACCAATGCAGGATAAAATTGCAACTTATCCTGCGGAAATCCTTCTGGACTGAATTCATGGGTATTATGAGCAACACCAAATATATCATCCACAGCCGTAATGCTGATTATATCATTATTTAAGAGTAATTCGTTTTTAAAACTCTTGTATGACCGGGCAATTGGTGTGTGATTAACCGGAATAATTATAATTTCTTCTTTGTTGAATCCCAAATCAGCATTTTGTAAAAATTTTAATTGGCTAAAAACCGTTAATGTGCCAATAATTAAAGTTATAGAAATAACAAATTGTAAAACAACCAGTATTTTTCTTGGCAGTGTGCTTTTATTTTCTTTTTTTATACTTCCTTTTAATACGGATATCGGCTTAAATGCAGATAAATAAAATGCCGGGTATATACCCGAAAATACTCCTGTAAATAATACTAATACAATTAATGCCAATAAATATTTAGGTTGAAGCAAAATACTAAGAACAATCTCTTTATTTGCAAATGTATTAAAAACAGGTAATAACAGTTCAACTAAAATCAGAGCAATTATTAAGGAAATAAAACTTATAATAATTGATTCGCTGATAAACTGAAAAATTAACTGTGAACGGTAACTCCCAACAACTTTTTTAATTCCTATTTCTTTTGCTCTGGCTGCAGATGTTGCTGTTGCAAGGTTCATAAAATTAATGCTTGCAATTATCAGTAAAAATGCTGCAATTGCCGATAAAATATAGATATAAGAAATATTATTATTGGGTTCTAATTCATAATCAAGTCTTGATTTTAAGTGTATATCCGTCAATGGTTGGAGATAAAGAGAAATATTCTCTTTTTCTGCATCATTAAAAAATTTATTAATAAAATCGGGAAACTTTTTTTCCAGTACAGGAGCTGCTCCATCTTCAAGAAGTAAATATGTCCAGCATGGATTCCAAACCCAGGTTTTAGGGAGCTTTCCGCCATATATTTTTCTTACCGATGACATTGAAGCAATAAAATCAAAATTAAAATGTGATTGAGCAGGAACGTCTTTTATTATACCTGTAACTTTTAAATCAATCTGTTTCTCAAATTTTATTGTTTTATTTATAGGATCATCATCACCAAAATATTTTTTTGCTGCAGACTCGGTCAAAACAACTGAGTAAGATTCATTCAAAACGGTTTTTGGGTTGCCATTAATAAATTCGTGATCAAAAATGTTAAAGAAAGTAGAATCTGCAAAAAAGAACCTCCTTTCATTGTATCTGTTATCACCAATCTCAATTAACATTCTTGGGGTTTGAAAATTAAAAACCCGGACAACATTTTTAATCATTCCGGGATATTCGTCTTTCATAGTAAATGCAACGGGAAAAGGGCTACTTGCAGAATTTTCACCAACTCCGCTAAAATCATAAACATTAACAAGCCTGTAGATATTTTCGGCATTCTTATGATATCGGTCATAGCTTAACTCATCAATAATATACAACATAATAATTATAAAGCTGGCAAGACCAATAGCAAGACCGCTAATATTTATCAGGGAATAAAACTTGCGTTTTACCAAATTCCTTATTGCTATTTTAAAATAATTTTTAAACATTTAAGACTCCTTGTTATATATCTTACTAACTATTTTCCATCCATCATCGAATTATTTCTCAAAATAAGCAAATTGAATCCCTGATTAAAACCTTTCTCAGTTAATGGTTGTATCTTCTTTCTGAACATTAGCGGAATGTTTTCATCACCAGGTGCGCCAATTTCCACAAGTTCCCATTGCTTGTCATAATCGGCAATCCAATGTTTTAAAACGTTAACTTTATCTTTGGGCGGAACATCATTTCCTTCCCAGTTCAATAATTCAACTCTGTATTGAATGGTTCTTTTTCTACCATTGATCCTGACATCAATTTCAATGTTTTGTTCAATGTCAACATCAGGAATTAAAATTACTACTTCTCTCATAATTTTTATATTTAAATAATCAATTTATTCATATTTCAATGCATCAACAGGATTTTTATTAGCTGTTTTAAGAGCGTGGTATAAAATCGTTAGTATAGCTATAATCAATGCTACAACTATAGCAATAACAAAATAATACCATGAAATATTTATCCTGTAAGCAAAATTTTGTAATGCTTTATCCATAAAATACCAGGCTATTGGAGATGCAATAATACCTGCTATTAATATAAGTTTAATAAAATTTTTAATTAGAAGATTTACAATTTGTAATGTTTTGCTTCCTAAAACCTTACGAATTCCAATTTCCTTTGTTCGCTGTTCAACAATATAGGATATAAGACCGTAAAGACCCAAACATGAAATTATAATTGACAGCAAAGTGAAGAATGTAAATAACTTCATTGTATTCTTTTCATCTTCATAGTATTCTTTTAATTGTTCATTTGCAAACACCATTTCAAATGGAACGCCGGGAAACAATTCATTCCACTTCGATTCAATAAATTCAACAGTTTCTTTAATTGCCGATTTATTTAATTTAATACATAGTGTTCTGTTTCGTTCATTATCAATAATATAAACAGCCGGTTCAATTTTTGAATGTAAAGAATAATAATGATAATCTTGTATCACTCCAATTACTCTTCTTTTTGCAACTGTATCTAATAATATGGGTTTAAAAACTTTTCCAATAGGGTCATCCCATCCAAGATAATGAACTGCTGATTCATTTAGAATTATTGCCTCATTTTCATCCAAGGCATATTCTTTACTAAAATTACGACCCTTAATAACCGGTATTTCCATCATTTGAAAGAAATTATAATCTATACTACATATACGTGAAGTAATCCTTGTTTGTGCTGTATCATCAACTTCTATTGTAGCTTGGGTTCCACTCGCTCCGCTAACGCTGGAAGCTACGGAAATATTAATAATATTTGGATTTTGCTTTAACTCGTTCTTTATTTGTTCAATTTTTTCAGGCGTATTATTATCAAATAATGGAATGGATACCACATCATTATAATTATATCCAAGATCTTTATTTAAGACATAATTGAACTGGGTGTAAATAATCATAACGCAAAAAATCAAGCTTATAGAAATCACAAACTGAAACACAACTAAAATCTTGCTTAATATCCCCGACTTTGTATTTCGCAGCGATGAAGTATTTTTTAATATTTTTATTGGATGAAATCGTGAAAGATAAAATGCAGGGTAAGCTCCTGAGAAAAAACTAACAATCAATAATATTGCCAATAAACCAAAATTAAAAATCCAGTTATTAATAAAGTCTATTTCAAGGCTGGTTCCCAATATTTGGTTAAACGATGGCAAAAGAAATTCAACTAATACGAGTGCAAATAGTATTGAAAAAAAAGTAATGATAAATGATTCTCCAAGAAATTGATATATTAAATTTCGACGGTTAGCACCTAATACTTTTCGTATTCCAACTTCTTTACTTCTCTTAACCGAACGGCTTATTGCAATATTTATAAAATTAATACAGGCTATTATAATTATTAATATGGCAACGACAGAAAATACATATATCAATGTAATGCTACCCTGATTATAATTCATAACCTGGAATTTCATTTTATCTGATTTTAGATGTATATCAAGAACCGGCTGTAAATAAAGCTGGAACATACGATGTCTGTTTTCTTCAGGAATATCAATATATTTTAACAGAAATTCTTCGAATTTTTCTTCTAAATCATGATAATCTGACCCTTTTGTAAGACGAATATAAGTATCTAATGAATTACTTCCCCAGCCCTTAAGCCATGAGAATTGTGATTCAATACATTTAAAAGGAATAAGAACTTCCATTTTGAAATGTGCATTCTCGGGTTGATCTTTCATTACACCGGTAACTAAAAATCCTTCTTTATTATAAAATGTAACAATCTTGCCTACAGCTTCATCAACAGAGTTAAAAAACTTTTTTGCAACCTTTTCAGAAACAATTATTGATTTAAGCTCATCCAATGCACTTGAAGTATCACCCCTGATGAGTTGTACATCAAAAAGATCAAAAATTTCAGGGTCTGTAAAAACAACGAAATCCTGGTTAAATTGTTTACCATTATATTCAATGGGTAAACTACCCCAAGCCATTAATCTAACTGCTTTTTCAACCTCGGGGAAATCATTAACCAAAGCATCTGCCAAAGGACCCATTGTAACAGCTACATGCTGGTCACCAACACCTTCTGCATGTTGTAATTCTACACACCTGAATAAACGGTCAGCATCCGGAATATGCTTATCATAACTTAACTCGTTTTGAATATAAAGCACAATAAGTAAAAATGAAACTATACTAATAGTTAAGCCAATTATAATTATAAGAGTATATACCTTTTCTCTTATAAGATTCCTGATACTGATTTTTAAATAATTTTTAAACATTTAAGATTCTTTGTGACATAAACAAAATGATGCTAACAAAAATTTTTATAATAATATTCTACTACAATTTATTAATTAATAAACTTATTCATATTTCAATGCATTAAGCGGATTTGACCTGGCAGCTTTATATGCTTGATAGCTCACAGTCATTATAGCAATTAGTAAGCCTATTAATCCGGAAATAATAAAAACCCAGACAGGTAAGCTGATCCTGTAATAAAAACCGGCTAACCATTCATCAAGAAAATAGTACGCTACAGGCCAGGCAATAACATTTGCTATCAGCACCCATTTAATAAATACTTTATTTAACATTTGAATGATCGAATTTATAGATGCACCATGTACTTTACGGATTCCAATTTCTTTTGTTTTTTGTTGAGCAATAAACGCAGCTAAGCCAAATAATCCCAAACAGGCAATAAAAATTGCCAAAATTATAAATCCAATCAGGGTTTTTTTCATTTTCTGTTCATTCTGATAAAGATTATTATAACGTTCTGTTAAAAATATGCTTGAGAATTGCACACCCGGAAATTGTTTCTTCCATTTTTTTTCAACAAGTTCAACTATTCCTTTTTCTTTTCCTTCTGCATATTTCACACTTATATACCCGAATTGATTTCTTGATAAAAAATGAGACATTGGTTCAATTTTTTTATCAAGCCCCTGATAATGATAATCTTTCACAACACCTATGATTTTCCCTTTGGTTTCCGATTCATTACCAAAATGAGTATATGTGGCCCCAACAGCTTTTTCAGGATCCTTGATTCCCATTTTTTTTATAGCTGCCTCATTAAGAATCCATCTACCCAATGTATCATTTGGATATTCTTTTGAAAAGTTTCGCCCTGCAATTATTTCTATCCCATAAGTTTTGAAATAATCATAATCTATCGAATAATATCGACTTAAAAAAGTTTCATCCGGTAACAATTCTGTTTCAAATACGGTATCCCAATAATTCGATTGGGTTGGAATAGCGAATGAAGATGCTACGTTTTGAATTATTGGTTGTTGTTTTAATTCATCACGGAATGCTTGATAATGCTCTTGCACATAATTACTTTCAACGGGAATTATTAGCATGTTTTCCTTTTCAAAACCCAATGATTTGTTTTGAAAATAATTAATTTGCAGGTAAGCTGTTAATGTGCCTATAATCAAGCTTATGGATATTCCGAATTGTAATATTACTAAAATTTGTCTAAAGTTGAAATTACTGGTCTTCCCATTCATTTTCCCTTTTAAAACAGCTATCGGTTTGAATGATGACAAATAAACTGCAGGATATAATCCGGCTATTATACCGGTACCAATAATAATTATTAAAAGTAAAAGTAAATTTTCTGTCTTTCCAAGGGTAAGTAATGATAATGACTTATTGGCAAAAGTATTATAATTTGGTAAAATAATCTCGATAATTAAAAGAGCCAAAACAAACGAGATTACAGCCAGAATAAATGATTCGGTTAAGAATTGGGAAACTAACTGCTTTTTATTTGCTCCCATGGTTTTTCTAACTCCAACTTCCAAAGATCTTCTTCTTGCCAAAGCAGTTGATAAATTCATAAAATTAAAACATGCAATCACCAATATTAAAACTGCAATAATGGAAAAAATATAAACGGATGTTTTACTTCCACCAGATTCAATACTCCACATTCTATCAGTCAGATGAATATCTTTGATGGGTAAAAGATATAATTCCATAGAAGCCTCAGGCTCATCATCCTGAAAAAATTGGCTGTAGGCAGGTAAAATATATTGTTCCACTAATATCTGAAGTTTGGCCTCAGCCTGTTCTTTTTCAATTCCATCCTTTAATAAAACATAAGTATAAAGATTATTATTTAACCAGCTTTTTAAATTGTCCGGCATATATGTCTCAAGCGTATTAAACGAAGCTAAAACATCAAAATGAAAATGACTGTTATCAGGGACATTTTCAATAATACCTGTAACGAGATAAGATTTTTTTTCATCTCCCCATTCTATAAGTAAATGTTTGTTTATTGGATCTTCATTTCCAAAATATTTTTCAGCTCCTTTTGATGTTAGAACAACTGTAAATGGCTCCTCTAAAGATTTGCCCGGATCTCCACGTAAGAATTGAAAAGTAAATACATTAAAAATACTTGCATCGGCAAAGAATACTCTCTCGCGGTGATCTACACCCCTATTGTCCTCAATTGAAAGCTCATTAGGATATAAACGTACCATGTCCTCAAACTCAGGGAGATCAGATTTAATAGTACTTCCGTAAATAGCACCGGTAACCGGAACCAAAAATCTCTCATTATTATAAAATATGTCACGTTCAACCCTATATATTCGATCTGCCTTTTCATTATATTCATCATAACTCAATTCATCAATCACCCATAAAGCTATCAAAATTGAAGCTGCCATACCTATTGCCAATCCAATTATATTAATTAATGAAAAGAATTTATATCTTAACAAATTCCTTAAAGCAACTTTAAAATAGTTTCTTAACATAATTATTATTTAAATATCAATTTATCCTTATCACCAAACGAATCATAAGAAGATACTATAACTTTCTCTCCTGGCTGCAAACCTTCTAACACCTCGTAAAAATTAGTGTTTTGCCTATTTATTCTTATCTTTCTTTTAGTAGCAAAACTTTCAGTGGGATCAATAATATAAATCCAGTTTCCTCCTGTTTCCTGGAAAAAGCCACCTCTTTTTACAATAATTGCATCGGTTTCACCACTGAATTTTAATCTAAGCTGTATCGTCTGTCCACGCTTAACACTGGCAGGGGCTATTGAATCAAAGAACATATCAACCTGAAACGAACCAGCCGTAACATCTGTATAAATTTTATCGATGTACAACTGATAGTTATGTCCGGTAAAATCAAATTCAGCTTCCTGGCCTTTAAATACTCTTGAAATATACCTCTCATCAATATTTACACGTAATTTGAATCCATCCGGTAAATCTATCTGACCGAGATGTTCGCCTGTTGATTTTGTTTCGCCGATCTCGGCACTAAAAGAAGACAGCTTTCCATTAGCAGGAGCTTTAACATAAGCATTTTCTATATTTTTTCTTAATAAAATCAAATTATCATTCATTCTTGCCAACGAATTTTTTATATTATTTGATTGTGCAGCACCTGAAATAGAATCAAGCTTTTGTAGTTTTAATGAAATATTTAACTGTTTTAATGTAAATTCAAATTCTCTTTGAGCATCCTCAAATTCTTTGACAGAAATAACACTATCATGAAACAGTTGTACTTTCCTTGTAAAATCTATTTCAGTACCATCAATCAAGTAATCCAACTGAACAATTTCTTTTTGGCGTAAATATTTGTTTTGTTCTAGGGCAAGAAGTGTGTTTTGTAAATTATTAATTTCTGCAAGCATCCTTGTTTCCTGTTCCATAAAATTCAATTCCATTGCAGTATTGAGTAATTTTAAAATAGTATCACCTTTTTCAAGTATAGCACCATCTTCAACATATACAGCTTCAACCACTCCACCCTGTATTGCATCAATGTAAATTGTGTTTTTAGGGTATACAACTCCATCAACCGGTATAAATTCCTGGAACTTATCTTCAAGCACTGTAGCAATTGAAATTTGATTTTTATCTACATATAATTTGCTTGATTTATCTCTTAAAAATAAAAGGAAAATAAGAAAAAACACAAATGCTGTAATTCCAATAATAGTTAAAATTTTCCTTGTAGTCCATTTCTTTTTTTTAATAATTCTATCCATTTTTAAAATTCTTTAGTTTTAACATTTTTTAACTAATACTATGCCACTAATTATAATGCTTTGTTTTTTATGCTATTACAAAGGTTTTTTAGGGTTAATGCAATTAATATTGTTCGTTATCGTTCATGTTTTGTACAATTGTGAACATAATTATTTAATTTTACATAATGAATAAGATAGATGCTAAAATTTTAATAGTTGATGATGATCAGGATGTATTGCTTGCAGCTAAGCTTTTTCTCAAACAACATATTCAGATTGTTCATACAGAAAAAAATCCTGAAAACATTCCCGATCTGATAAGAAATGAAAACTACGACCTGATTCTGTTAGACATGAACTTTTCGCCTGATGCTACAAGCGGGAAAGAAGGTTTTCACTGGATGAATAAAATCCTTGAAATTGATCCTGTTGCTATAGTTATTCTTATTACAGGATACGGTGATATTGAATTAGCAGTTCAGGGAATAAAGGAAGGATCAACCAATTTCTTATTAAAGCCATGGGAAAACAAAAAACTTCTTGCCACAATTACAACCACACTTGAACTTCGAAAGTCAAAGGTTGAACTTGAAGGCCTTCGTACAAAACAAAAAATACTAATTGCTGACCAGAACCAGACATACAGTAATTTAATCGGCCAATCACCTGCAATGGAAAAAGTATTAACTACAGTTCAAAAAGTAGCAAATACAGATGCCAATGTTTTAATACTTGGCGAGAATGGAACAGGTAAAGAATTAATTGCAAGAGCCGTCCATCGTGCTTCAAACCGTAAAGACCAAGTTTTTATAAGCGTTGATTTAGGCGCTATCAGCGAAACCCTTTTTGAAAGCGAACTGTTCGGATTTAAAAAAGGTGCTTTCACAGATGCTAAAGAAGACAGGGCAGGCAGGTTTGAGGCAGCCAATAAAGGAACAATTTTCCTTGATGAAATCGGTAACCTTTCATTTAGCTTACAATCAAAATTATTATCTGTTATTCAAAACAGAAATGTGGTTAGACTTGGTACTAATAAAGAAATACCAATTGACGTAAGACTTATTTGTGCCACCAATATGCCGCTTTATCAAATGGTTAATGAAAACAAGTTCCGGCAGGATTTATTATACAGAATTAATACTGTAGAAATTCCTATTCCTTCTCTAAGGGAACGAATTGAAGATATTTCTCTATTAGTTGACCATTTTCTGGAAATTTACTGCAAGAAATATAAAATATCTTTAAAACGGATAAATCAAAGCACCTTGAAAAGATTAGAAAAACATAACTGGCCCGGTAATATCAGGGAATTACAACACGCTGTTGAAAGAGCTGTTATTATGAGCGAATCCAATATGCTTCTACCCCATGATTTCTTCCTTTCTAAAATGGACGACGAAAAAAATGAAGGTGTTGTTTCCTCAAATATGAACCTTGAAGATACTGAAAAAATACTCATCCGTAAAGTCATTGACAAGCATGGTGGAAATATCAGCAAAGCAGCTAAAGAACTCGGGCTGACAAGAGCTTCGTTATATCGTAGAATTGAAAAATATGATTTATAAAAGATTCCGTTTAATAGTAATAATCAGGATATTATTACTTGCATTTTCTATTTTTACACTGTTCTATTTAACTGATCTGGGAAAATACAATATAAGTATAATAATTATAGCATTACTTATATTACTTCAGGTTATCAGCTTAATTAGATATGTAGAACATACTAATAAAAAACTTACAAAGTTCTTTGAAAGCATTCGCTTTTCAGATTTTGCAAGTTCTTTTTCCGATAATGGAATGGGGAAAAGTTTTACAGAATTAAACAAAGAATTTAATCATGTTATTGATGAATTCAAAAAAAACCGGACTGAAAAAGAAGAACATTTTAATTACTTACAAACAGTTGTTCAGCACATTAGCATAGGTATTATTGCTTACCGGCATGACGGCAAAGTGGATATTTTTAATGCTGCAGCAAAAAGATTACTAAGAATAAATAACCTAAGAAATATTTATGAACTGAAACGAGTAAAAGAAGATTTGCCCGATTTATTATTAAACATAAAAGTTGGAGATAAAAATCTGGTAAAACTTTTTATTAAAGATGAAATTCTGCAAATATCAATACATGCTACTGAATTTCGAATGAGAGGTGAAGAATATATTTTAATTTCATTACAAAATATTCATGCCGAATTAGAAGAAAAAGAAATTGAATCATGGCAAAAATTAATCAGGGTGCTAACTCATGAAATAATGAATTCTATTACACCAATTTCTTCATTAGCATCAACAGTAAGGGAGATGTTGCTGGAAAGTTATAAAGACAAAATAATTCTTAAAGATAATATTGATGATGAGAGTATTGAAGGTATTCAGAGTGCTTTAAATACTATTGAGAACCGCAGCAACGGATTATTAAATTTTGTTGAGATATACAGGAATCTTACCCGTATCCCAAAACCAAATTTCAGATACTTTCCTGTTATTGAACTTTTTGAGAGAGCCGAAGAACTGCTAAAACCCAAAATAGAAAAATTTAACATCTCTTATTCTCATAAAATTTTCCCCAAAGATTTAATGTTAACAGCTGACCCCGATCTGATTGATCAGGTAATTATCAATTTATTGCTAAATGCAATTGACGCTGTAAAAAATGTTAAAAACCCAAAAATTTCAGTTATTGCATCAAGTAATATTAGCAATAGAATTTCAATTGATTTTGTTGATAATGGATACGGTATAAAACCCGACATTTTGGATAAAATTTTTATGCCTTTCTTTACTTCAAAAAAAGAAGGTTCAGGAATAGGTTTGAGTTTATCTCGTCAGATAATGCATTTACATAAGGGAAGTATTTATGTTAAATCAATACCTGGTAAGGAAACTGTGTTTACATTAACTTTCTAATTTGATTTTTTATGAAAACCAAACTTCATTTAATATTCATTTTATTCTTAATCTCCGTTTTATTTTTCTCTTGCGGAGATAACAAAAAAACATCTCAGGAAAAGAATAAATCCATAATTCAAAAATCGGAAAAAATTTTTGTTCCTGATTTTAATGCAGATTCTGCATATTACTTTGTTGCCAAACAAGTAGAATTTGGTCCGCGAGTACCGGGATCAAAAGCAAATTCAGCTTGTGCAATATTTCTTGAAAACACTTTAAAAAGATTTTCACCTGATGTTACTGTTCAGAATTTCAAAGCACGTATTTTTAACGGCACTATTTTTAATGGTAAAAATATCATAGTTTCTTTTAATCCCGAAATACAAAGTCGTATTTTTTTGTGTGCACACTGGGATTCCCGTCCTTTTGCCGACCACGACCCAGATAAAAATAATTTTAACAAACCAATTGATGGTGCCAATGATGGTGCAAGCGGTGTTGGTGTGCTTTTAGAAATTGCAAGACAATTGAAACTTTATAAACCAAAACTTGGAGTAGATATTATATTGTTTGATATGGAAGATTATGGCACACCTGAAAGTTTACAAAGCAACAAAGAAGACACATGGGCACTTGGTTCTCAATACTGGTCAAAAAATCCTCATAAAATTAATTACAGGGCAAGATACGGAATACTGCTTGACATGGTGGGTGCTTCCGATGCGACATTTACAATGGAAGGAACATCTATGTATTATGCTCCCGACATAATGAAAAAAGTTTGGGATGTTGCAAATAAAATCGGGTATCAGGATTATTTTATTTCTGACCAAACAAACGGAATTATTGACGACCATTATTATATTAATGATATTATTAATATCCCAACTATTGATATTATCCATCATGACCCGAATACCCGTTCCGGCTTCTTTAGGCATTGGCATACAATAAATGATAATATTGATGTTATTGACCCGGCAACATTAAAAGTTGTAGGACAAACGGTTTTAACAGTGATTTTTGAAGAGAGGTGATTTTTACAACTATAGTCTGTCCATAAAGTCAGCTTTTTTAAATTTAAGAACAAGGATTAACGATTTATGATTTTAGAAGTATTTGAAAATCATAACTCTAAAATCTGCAATCCTTGTTCGTAAATCATTTTTTATAAATACTTATACATTATAGTCAAACACTTCTATTATTGGTATATCTGGGATAGGTTACATTTTAATAACTTGAATAAAAAAAATCAAATAAATTCTACTTTAAGTAATTATTTTTTATATATTTGACAATTATTGTCAAGAAGATTATTTCAAATGAATAAAGTAGGAGAAATAATAAGGAAAAAAAGAGAAGATAAAGGAATGCTTCTCAGGCAACTTGCTGCATTGGTTGATATTGACCAGGCAATAGTTAGTAAAATTGAACGAGGCGAAAGAAAAGCAAGAAAAGAACAAATATTGAAAATTGCTGAAGTATTGAAACTTAATGAAAATAAATTATTGATTGAATATTATAGTGATAATATTGCTTATGAAATTGTAAATGAAAATATAGAAAAAGAAGTATTAAGAGCAGCAGAAAAAAAGGTTGAATATTTAAAAAATAAATTTGAATGAAAATGGTATGAGTATATTAGATATAAAAACAATAGAAAAGATATGGAAAAACATGGAAGATGTTCCTTTAAATGAAGACTGTGATGATGAACTTGTCATTGCAATGGATTATCATTCTTTTTAAAAAGGTACTTCAAGAAATGAAATATGGTATTGGTTCGATGAAAATCATTCAAAAGGGATAGGGTATTTAATGTGGAATCTAAAAAATTAACATAAATAAAAGTGGCATTACCCATAAACATAGATGAATTATTAAACGGCCATACGGTTGAATGGGATCGAATTGAGCTTAAAAAAGGTTGGAACCCCGAAGATATTATACACTCTCTTTGTTCTTATGCCAATGATATTAATAATTGGGATGGAGGATACATAGTTGTTGGTGTGGAAGAAGATAATGGAGTAGCAAAGCTTCCTCCTTTGGGATTAAAACCGAATCAACTGGATGTGATGCAAAAGAAATTAATTGAATTGTCGTATAAAATATCTCCTACTTATATTCCGGTTTCACAGCCGTATATAAAAGACGGAAAACATATTTTAATCATCTGGGCACCTGCAGGAGATAATCGTCCTTATAAAGCTCCGGTAAGCCTCAGCGAAAAGAAGTCGGAAAAGGCATGGTACATCAAACGAGGATCAAAAACCGTTAAGGTAAAAGATGGTTCTGATGATGAAAGAAGATTGCTTGAGCTTACGGCAAGGATACCTTTTGATGATAGGATTAATCAAGGAGCAACACTTGATGACTTGAGTTTACAATTAATTCAATCGCATCTGAAAGAGGTAATGAGTCCATTGTATAATGAAAGCACGAAAATTCCTTTTCAGGATTTATGCAAACAAATGAAAATTGCAAAAGGGCCGGATGAAAATCTCAGACCTACAAATGTTGGGTTATTGCTTTTTAAAGATCACCCCGAGCAATTCTTACCCGGAGCCAAAATAGAACTTGTAATACACAAAGGCAAAGTTGGTAAAGATTACGTGGAAAAAATATTCACTGGTACTATTGTCAAACAAGTGAGAGATGTACTGAATTTCATCAATACCAATATTATTCAGGAACAAGTATCAAAGTCTCCCGGACAGGCAGAAGCGGTCAGGTTTTTTAATTATCCTTATCAGGCAATTGAAGAAGCATTGGTAAATGCCGTTTATCACAGAAGCTATGAACGTGAAAATCCTGTTGAAATACAGATACATCCTGATAAAATTGAAATTTTGAGCTTCCCGGGTCCCATGCCTCCTGTTGACAAAGAGATGCTTAAAAAAGAAAGAATTATTACAAGAGAATACAGAAACCGTAAACTTGGAGGATTTTTAAAAGAGCTTAAATTAACCGAAGGCAGGGGAACCGGCTTTCCTATTATCTATAATAGTCTTGAAATTAACGGCTCACCACCGCCAATATTTGAAACAAACGATAACAGGTCTTATTTTCTGAGTACTATTAAGATTCATGCTTTAGCTGAACAGATAAAAATAAAAGAAGCTAAAGATGATTACAAAGATATTGAATGGATAGTTAATTCAGTAGGTGATATAAATAATTATCTTAGTCTCTTAGTATCCAAAAAAAGAGACATCTATAAGAGTTTGGCAATAAAATCTTTAAACGAAATCCATCATCATCTTAGTCTCTTAGTCTCTCAAAATAGAGACGAAGACAAAAAGCAGCATGATTATTTAAATTTTCAAGCTTTGGAAACTCTTAACATATGGATAAAAAAATATAATTATAACAAGGCAAATGAACTATTATCGCTGCTTAAACCCTTTATCAAACAAAACAGTATAGATATATTAGAATTCTGTTTACATGACCGAAGCAGGGAAGCCATTTTTGGGAAAATTCAAATGTATAACAACACAAAAAATTACAATAAACACATAAAACCATTGCTTACAATGGGCTGGATTTTACATACCCTGCCCGATAAGCCCAGAAGCAGAAACCAGCAATACATTATTTCTGAAACGGGAAAAACAATATTAAAAAATGAATTTTCCCGGATAAATAGAACTCACGTACATTCAGCAAATATTGCCTCGGTGGGTTACGATGCTGAGAAGGAAATACTGGAAATTGAATTTAATCATGGTGGCATTTATCAATATTATAATGTACCACAAGATGAATATGATTCATTAATGAGTGCAAGTTCACACGGAAGCTATTTTTATCATAATATAAAAGATAATTATGAATATCAAAAAATATAAAATTGAATAAATATGAAAAGAGATAATGTAAGTTCGTCAAATTTAGCCTCAGTTGGCTATGATGCGGAAAACCAAATTTTAGAGATTGAATTTAACCATGGTGGCATTTATCAATATGAAAATATTCCATATAGTATATATAATGGATTAATGAATGCCTCATCACATGGTCAATATTTTGATAGAAACATAAAGAAAGGGGGTTACCCTTTTAGAAAAATAAGATAATTATATGAGGATTGAACATGTTAAAATCAATAATTGGAGATCTATTAAAAGTATAGAAATTGACTTCAAACATTTAATGGTTTTTATTGGACAAAACAACCATGGTAAATCAAATATTTTATCGGCATTACTTTTCTTTTTTGGCCAAATAAAACAAACAAAATTAGATTTTAATAATGCCGAAGAAGAAATTAAAGTAGAAGTTACTTTCACGGATTTACATGATGATGACAAATCAAATTTTAAAAAATATATTACTACAGACAATAAGATTAAGGTACAAAAAAAGGGAGCTTTAGATGGAAGTATAGAATATCATGGTTATCTTGAAAATCCAGTTAACGATTGGCTTAAAGAGGATAAAATAGTTGAATATAACAAACGAGAAATAGCTGAAACTTTGCCATTATATGATAAATTACCTCCAAATGGGAGAATTTCAAAAGATGTTTTTCTAAAAGCACAAATACAATACATCAAGGAAAATAGAGATAACTTGGAATTCAATTATGAGCTTGAGACCACTAATTTTTTAGGTCTAACAACTGTAGCACAAGGAATATTTGGTGAAATTTTTTTTATTCCTGCTGTAAAAAATGCAGCTGATGAATTGGCGCTAAGAGGTAAATCAATTTTTAATCAACTTTACAGTAGAATTATTACAAAATATGCCGAAAAGAGTAAAAGTTTTCAAGTTGTAAAAAGCGGAATTAATAATCTTATAAGTCTATTAAATAAAACCACACCCGAAGGTGAAATTAATGAAAATAGACCTGAAGAGTTTGGGCAACTTGAGGCAGATATTAAAAATGAGATGGAAGCTTGGAATACTTCAATTGAGATTGAAGTTGATCCGCCTAATGTTGAAGATATTATAAAAAATGGCACAAATGTATGGGTGGATGATGGTACTAAAACTGATGTTGAAAGAAAAGGTCATGGTTTACAACGAGCTTTAATATTTGCTCTAATTAAAGTCTGGTCAAAACAATTAAGAACAGGTGAAAGTGATAGTCAACAATCCACAAGAAAAGCTTCGGAATCAAGTTATTTTATCATTGAAGAACCTGAACTTTATCTTCATCCTCAAGCTCAAAAAGAATTATACTCCTCATTAACAAATATCTCCGAAACTGAAGCTCAAGTTATCTTTTCTACGCACTCAAGTGCATTTCTTGATTTAGAAAGATATAAATCAATTGTTATTGTTTTTAAAGAAAATCTTGAAATAGGCACAAAATTTCTTCAATGCCATGAGGAATTGTTTGATAATTTGGATGAAAAGAAGAATTTCAATTTGAACTATTGGATAAATCCTGACAGAGGAGAATTGTTCTTTTCTAAAAAAGTTATTCTTGTTGAAGGCCCAACAGATAAAATTATTATACCATATATAGCAAAAAAAATAGATTGTTATAGGTATGAATATTCAATAATAGATTGTAGTTCTAAAACTAATATCCCTTTGTATCTGAGTTTAATGAACAAATTTAAGTTACCATACATAGCTGTTTATGATAAAGATCATCAAGAACATAAAAATCAAGAGGGAATAGATATTGCAAACAACCAATCTGAAGCTATAGAATCAAATATTATTGAAGAATTAGGTTCGTCTGT
>CAZREZ010000001.1:0-40322 GCA_964599115.1 uncultured Bacteroidales bacterium | reverse complement strand
TCTGGACGAGCACTAACATTGAAAATTTTTTCTTCTTGTTTTCAGTTTTTGTGGTTTTCTTTTCCAATCCTTTTTTAATAAAACTATATGCTAAAAATGGTGTAAGAAAAAAAGCAACAATAAGTGAACATGACATAGAAATGGCTACTGTAATGGGCAAGCTGTATAAAAACTGGCCTGTAGCTCCTGTAAGTATAAATATTAATGGCAGGAAAGCCATAATTATAGCAAGCGTTGAGCTAAACAATGGAACAGAGAATTCTTTTGCACTTCGCCAGGCTGCTTCAAACCTGCTTAATCCCTGATCCAGCTTTGCAATATAATTATCAATAACAACTATGGCATTATCAACCACCATTCCCAAAACAACAATCAATGAAGCAAGGGAAACTTGTTGCAACTCAAACCCAAAAAGATCAAGAAATGAGAAAGTCATGCCAATAGAAATTGGTATGGAAATAGCAGCAATAAGAGCTATATTTAACGGTAAAAGGAGCATAATGACAAGAATAACAGCAATAACAGCAATAAGAAACTCCTTAAGGAAATCATTTACTGCATATTTTACTGTTTGTGGCTGGTCATTGATAATATGTAAATTAATATCTTCAGGCAGTATTTTACGTGTTTTATCAAGAGCTTCATCAATTTCTTTACCGAATTGAACAATATTATAACCCGATTGCATCTGTAAAGATATGAGCATCACCTTGCTGTCTTTACCATTCACGCGGATATGTTCCGTTGGTTCCTTATATTTCCTTTCAACTTGGGCTAAGTCTTTAATCCTTACAACCGATCCTTCGGAAGATACACCCACTTCCTGCTCTCTTATCTGTTCAACAGTTGTAAAAAATCCTGTTGTAAATAAACTTACTTTCGAATAATCAGATTCAATATAGCCTGAATACTGAATAATATTCTGAGTTTTTAATACTCTTATAACATCTTCCAGGCTGATACCAAACTGAGCCAGTTTTTCCGAATTAGATGTTACCAGTATTTCCTGAGGCTGATATCCAATCCGGTCCATTTTCGAAGTAGCTGGTATCCTTCTTAAGTTATTCTCTATTAATTCAACATAATCTTGTAATTCACTGTAACTATAATTGTTTGTTTCAACAGCAATCAACAAAGCTACTACATCACCAAAATCGGAATCAACAATAGGGCCGATTACTCCTTTAGGTAAACTGATTTGAGACAATTGAAATAATCCCTGACCTAATCTTTCCCAAAACAGATCAGGACTGTCTACCCAATCTTCAAGTGTTACAGTTACCACTACCAACCCATCTTTTGTTGTTGAATAAGTGTCATCTTTTTTAACTTCCGAATAAGTAAAAAGCTTGTCTTCAATACTTTTTGTAACTTGTTCTTCTGTCTGTTTTGCTGTTGCCCCGGGATAAAAAGCAATTACTAAAGCCTGCCTGATTGTAATTTCAGGAGAAGACCTGCGTGGCATTGTCATCAAAGAATATACTCCGGCAGCAAATATCAGTAAAATAGTAAATGTTGATACACGGTGATATTTCAGAGTTGCTCTTATAATATTCATAGTCCTTACTTGTCTTGAGAATGTTTTATTCGCTAATTTCAATCAGGGCACCTTCGTAAAGCTTCATTTTCCCTTCTAATACAATTATATCTCCGTTATTCAATCCGTCAAGTATTTCAACTTTATCTCCGATCGTATTACCAGATTGTATTTCCTTTTTTGTTACCTTGCTTTTTTTATGTATCACAAGATACACATATGTTTTGCCATTAGCATCCAAAACAATAGTTTCAGCAGGTATACAAATGATATCCCTGGTTTCTCCGGTTGGAATATTCAAGAAAGCTATCATTCCGGGTTTAAGAACAAATTCATGGTTATGAACTGTTGCTTTTACAGGAAACGTTCTTGAATAAGGATCAGCCACTGACCCGATCCTGCTGATTTTTCCTTTAAAAAGAGTATCTTTTATTGCAGGTACCTTCACTAATAAATCCATGTTTAAAGTAATTGCATTAATTTCATTCCCGGGAATGGATGTCTGGGCAAATACTTCTCTTGTGTAAACAATAGCAAATAATGGCATACCTTGTGGAACTATCTCCCCTGGTTCAACACCCTCAATCGCAAGCCAGCCTTCATGCGGGGAGTATAGACGAGTATCCTCCACTTGCTTCTTTTTATAATTATAATCAGCTTTTGCTTTATTATAAAGTGCAGTTATTTTGTCGTAATTACTTTGAGTAAGGCTTGCTTTCTCATAAAGGGTTTTAAGCCTTGTAAATTCTTTTTTGGCTTCAATAAATTGTGCTTCGGAAGCCTGAAGCGCAAACTCATAATCTACCGGATCAATTGTTGCAATCAGATCTCCTTCATAAATATATTGACCTTCTTTAACATATACATCTTTTATTTTCCCGGCTACCATAAAACCAAATTTGATAGTCTTTAATGGTAAGATATTACCGCTGAATTGCAATTCTTCAGGAACAGATTCCTGTTGAACATGATAGACCTTAACCGGAATCTTTTTCTTTTCTTTGTCTTTCTTCATTTGATTTGAACATCCAGAGATTATCAAGATAGTAAAGAATGAACAAATGAGTATATGTCTGTAATTCATTGCTTTATATTTATGTTATTATTTCGATTATTTTATATTTAGCTAATACAATAAATCATTCAAAAATAGCAAATATTTGAAACCTTATTAAAAAATTAGATTTTTTTTACTAAATTTTCCCTGTTTTAATTTTTAATTTTATATATTCTTTACTAATTTTGTTAAAAAATCTTAAGGATGAAAAAGCTCAGTATTTTATTTTCAGCATTATTTATTTATAACTTTTCTGTTTTTGCCCAGGCAATCATTATCAATCACTCATGTACAGGACTTTCATTAGTACCTCTTGAATGGGTCAATCAGGCAAAGGAAGATTTTAAGGTATGGTACGGGCATACATCACATGGAAGCCAGATAACCTCAGGTATTAATAATCTTCAAAACTATATTGGTGAGCCATACACTTATAATTCATCAGGCGCAGGCGGAGCTTTATCATATCAGGAACAAACCGGAGTTGACCTTGGACACAACGGAGATACAAGTTGGGTGCAGGTTACAAGAAATGTCCTTAACCAACCGGGCAATGACAGGAATGTAATAATGTGGTCGTGGTGCGGAGGTTGTTCCGACAACACCGAAGAAGGAATTAATGTTTACCTCAACAAAATGACAGAACTTGAAAATGATTATCCTAATGTAAAATTTATTTATATGACAGGGCATCTGGATATTTGGTCATGGGAAAATCTAAAAGCACGAAACCAACAAATAAGGGATTATTGTATAGCTAACGATAAAATACTTTTTGATTTTGCCGATATTGAAAGTTATGATCCTGATTCAACCTATTTTGAGTATGGCAATGATAATTGTAATTATTATTCGGGTCCCGGTGGCACCTTACTCGGCAACTGGGCAACTGAATGGTGTGCTGTAAACCCGGGTTCCGACCTTTGCTGGTATTGTTCCTGCGCCCATTCCGAATCCCTGAATTGTAACCTGAAAGGAAGAGCATTCTGGTGGATGATCTCCCGTATGTCTGGTTGGGATGGACCTACAACCAAAATTGGTGAGTTATATACTGATAATTACGATTTAAAAAATCAACCAAATCCATTTAACGATAAAACAATAATCGGTTTTAAACTCATCAAAACAACAAATGTTTGCCTGAATATATATGATATTACAGGTAAATTAGTTGATGAGATTATAAATGAAATAAAACCTGCCGGAAAACACGAAGTAATATTCAGCCCGAAAAACCTGCAAACAGGTATTTATTATTATCAATTTATAACTGAGGATAAAATTCTTACAAAGAAGATGTTGTGTTTGGATTAACTCATAAAATATTTCAACTATTCAGTTGTGTTGTTATATTGAAATTAAATAATTTATTCATGCAAAGCTCGCGAAGAACAACCGCAAAAATATAATAACACTAACCATCCATGGCAGATAAAACCTGTTAATAAAAAATATATCCCTAAAATCTAATTGTATTACCTTTGAAGAGTTTTCTGATAAGTCGGAATAATGCAAGTTAATACAACTTTATTTCTGATTTTTTTGTCATAAACATAGTATAAAAACAAAATTCAATAACATGAAACATCCATGACAGGTAAATTTTGGCATACCCTATACATTTTATTACAGGGTAGGTAAGTCAAGGGGATGATTATATAATGAAATTTGAAACTTGCGACACGAAGTTAGCTCGTATGGGAAATTCGAAATTTGGAAAAAACTTATTTTAACAGCCTAATTTCAAATATCCAATTTCTAATTTCTGAACATGAATTTTTCTGAAAATTATAAGTAGCAGAAAATAAATTAACTACTAAAATATAAACAGATGAAAAAACAAATCTTAAAAGTCAGCGTGATACTTCCTATACTACTGATTTCACTATGGGCAATTTATTCTTTACCGGTAAAAAAGCAACTATCCGAAAGAGAAAAATATGAACAATTCCTGAATGAAGAATATAAAAATATTCCAAATTGTTCCGACGAAGACTTGAAAGGTGTTCCTAAAGTCAACCATCCTGACCTGGCTGCAATTCAAAATTATTTTATGACTTTGGACCCTGAATTAGGCAGGGTTCCTGTTGAAAGACTTAAAAAAGCTTACAAACAAACCAAAGCAATCCGCAAACAAAGCAAATTAAAATCAGGGGCTATGTCAATGGAATGGGAAAGCACGGGCGCAGTAATGGGCGGAAGAGCGCGTGCACTTATGTTTGACCCTAATGACAATATAAACAATAAAGTTTGGTCAGGTGGCGTTACAGGCGGTTTATGGTATAATAATGATATTACCGACGAAGATTCTCAATGGATTCCTGTTGACGATTTCTGGAGCAGTCTGTCAATAAGTTGCATTACTTACGACCCCAATGATCCACAAATTTTTTATGTCGGAACAGGTGAAGTACAAACAGCTTTTGCAACTTATCGCGAATCTTCAGGTGTAGGAGTTGGTATTTTCAGGTCAACAAACGGTGGCAATAACTGGCAGTTGATACCCTCAACCGAAGATTTTAAATATATTACTGAAATAGCCCTAAGAAACGAAAATAGTGTTAGTGTAATTTATGCCGGAGTAGCTTCAGGATTTTATCATGGTGAAGATCATCAAAGTTTACCGACTGACGGATTATACCGTTCAGACGATAACGGACAAACATGGGAACAGGTATTACCCAATATTACTGATGAAGAAATTCCGTATGCTGTTTCAAATGTAAAAATAGGTGTTGATGGGAGAATATATGTCGGGACCATTCAAAATATTGATGGTAATGGCGGTGCAACAATCCTGTATTCAGATGACGGAACTGCCGGAAGCTGGACAGTTTACGAAGATTACAGGATAATAATTGAAAACCACGGAAGCTATTACCTCCCGGGCAGGGTAATTATTGCCTGTGCTCCCTCAGATGAAAATATTGTTTTTGCCTTTCTTGCAGCCGGATATACAAGCGGTTTTAATTACTATCAGGGTAGGTATATTCTTCGTTCTGAAGATAAAGGAGCTACATGGGAATCTATCAACAAACCAACCTCAGGCGACTGGGCTAATCTTGCCTGGCATGCTTTTATTGGTGTTGTTGACCCAAATGACCCGACAAATCTTTATGTCGGTGGCCTGGATGTATGGAAAACCATTAATACCGGAATTACCTGGAATCATGTATCCGACTGGGCTCTGATGTACTGGGGCGGTGGCGATGAATATGTTCATGCCGACCAGCATGCACAACTTTATAAGCCCGGCTCACCCCAAGAAATGATATTTGCAACTGACGGAGGTATTTTTTATACTGCGGACGGCTCTTCTTCAAGCCCTGTTTTTCAGGAAAGAAATAATAATTTTAATACTTTACAATTTTATACTTGTGCAATTTCACCTGTTGCAGGGGAAGAAAAATATGTCGGCGGACTTCAGGATAACGGAACTTTATATTACACAGGCTCACCATTATCAATTTTTGATATGATTGACGGCGGTGACGGTGCTTATTGTTTCATTGACCAAAACGAATCCCCAATCATGATCACTTCGGTTTATTACAATAGATACACTGTTTTTATTAATGGATCACAAACAAATTATATAGGCAATTATCAAAGCGGTATTTTTATCAACCCTGCTGATTATGATTATAATTTGAATACTATTTATGCTAATGCGGTTTCTTTTGGCGGAAGCCAGTCAAACAGGATACTCAGAATTACAAATATTTTAGGAAATGAATATGGCGAATATGTATGGTTACCAACTGCAACTACAGTATATTTTTCTCATGTAAAATATTCTCCTCACTCACCTGAAGAAACCACTACTTTGTTCCTCGGTACAAACTCAGGAAGATTATTTAAAGTTGAAAATGCCCAGGATGAGCCTGTTACCACCGAAATAGGCAGCGATAATTTCCCAACAGGAAGTATTTCCTGTATTGCAATCGCCGGTTCGGATGATACACTTTTGGTTACTTTTTCAAATTATGGTGTTTCTTCTGTTTGGCAAACTTATAACGGAGGCGAAACATGGCAGGAAAAAGAAGGCAACCTGCCGGATATGCCAATAAGATGGGCAATCTATCATCCGCAAAATTCACAACAGGCAGTGCTTGCAACCGAAATCGGGGTGTGGACAACTAATGAGCTTGGAATGTATTCGACAAATTGGGAACCCGCAATTGACGGACTTGCTAATGTAAGAATTGATATGCTGAAATTAAGAGAGGCTGATAATACGGTTTTGGCTGCCACTCATGGACGGGGATTATTTACAACTACTTTTGAATATGATCCCTATACATCAATCGGCGAACATGATGAAAATATATTAAACACACAGGTCTATCCGAATCCGTCTGATGGAATATTCAATATTTCGTTTAATGTTGAAATACCCAATAATATTGAAATAAAAATTATTGATTTAACCGGAAAAACAATATTTAAGGATAATCAAAACAATTACTCAGGCATATATAAAAAACAAATTGATATTTCATCCTTTGCCAAAGGCACTTACATTTTAAATATTAAATCAGGAAATAAAACTAAAACTGAGAAGGTAGTTTTAAACTGATTTTTTGAGGTGTAATAAGCACAATAATGAATAAGAAAACGAACTATAACAATTTTTCGGCAGCATTTTTATTTTGCTGCCAATTTATAGTTTTGTATCTTTGACCAAATTCTAAAAATATCACAACAGATAAACTAAATATTGAAAAACTAAAGAAGCACTTTAACAGTGAACAAATCTTTGATAATAAGGAGCTTTTAGCTTTTTACAAGGAAATCGATCCCGATGTAAAGGCAACCACAGTGAATTGGCGAATTTATACTCTGATTCAAATTGGTGTTCTTTATAGGATTGGAAGGGGTAAATTTATTCTTGGTAAGAAAAAAATTTATATTCCAGATATTCCAAATAAAATCAAAACAGTTTATAATAAACTCAAGATAAATTTCCCTTATTTGAATATTTGCCTTTGGAAAACATCGGCTTTTAATGAATTTATGCTGCATCAACCAGGAAGGTTTTATTTATTAGTTGAAGTTGAAAAGGATGCTTTAGAATCTGTATTCTTCTTTATGAAGCAAAATAAGTATTCTGTTTTTCTCGAACCTTCCCGAGAGCTTTATAATAGATACATACTTGATGAAAAGGAAACATGGATAGTTAAATCGTTGGTTTCTGAAGCACCTACACAAAATGTTCGTGGAGTTGAAACCACTACCCTTGAAAAAATGTTAGTGGATATTTTTACTGATAATGTCACATTTGATGCTCAACAAGGTTCAGAAATGAAGAACATTTATATGGAAGCCTATGATAAATACGCAATTAATGAAAATAAAATGCGTCGATATGCTGATAGGAGGAGAAAAAGGGAGAGTTTTAATGAATTCTTAAATATTGTTTCTAAATTTCGGCAGCAAAAGTGAAAAGCTGCCGATATATAGTTTTATGATTAGTAAAGATTCACTTGATATAGAATGGATAAACAAGGTATCAGCCGAAAACCGAAAAGCTGACAAAATCCTGGTTGAGAAGTTAATTCGAGCTTTGTTACTTTTAGAAGGTATTGCTAAGAATAAACTTGATTTTGTTTTTAAAGGAGGTACAGCCTTGATGCTTTTAACAGATTTTCTAAAAGACTTTCCATTGATATTGATATCATTCTTCCAAAAACATCTGAAAACCTTGAAGAAATAATAAATCGGATAGCAGTAGAACAGGGCTTTAATAAAGTCGAATTTCAGGAACGGAATGCAACCTCGAAAATTCACAAAGCACATTATAAATTTTTTTATGAACCTGTGCATAAAACTCAAGCTGCTGAAGAAAGCATATTGCTCGATATCCTATTTGAAAAAGTCAATTATCAAAATATTGTTACGATTCCTATAGTTTCCAAATTCGTTATTTCTGATGGAATCCCAATCCAGGTGAATGTTCCTTCCATAGAGGATTTTTTGGGTGATAAGCTAACTGCATTCGCTCCAAATACTACCGGTATACCTTACTTCAAAAAAGAGTATAGTATGAGTATGGAGATAATCAAGCAATTATATGATATTGGTAATTTATTCGATATCGCTGAAGATGCAAACATTATCAAAACAACCCTTAAAGCTTTTGCAACCACTGAGTTATCATACGGAAATTATAACAAACTAGCTTATGAAGATGTATTAAAAGATATTTATGAAACTTCTTTATGCATTGTAAGCAGAGGGGTAACAGGTTCTGGTGATTTTAAACAACTTCAACAAGGCATTCATAGAGTATCCCGTTTTATCTTTTCAGAACCATATCATTTGGAAAAAGCAATAACATCAGCTTCCAAAGCAGCATATTTGGCTATTTGTATAAAACATAATGCTTCCCTAATTGAAAAGTATGGGGACCCTAAACAAATGAAAGAATGGACGGTAAAGGAGCCATTATGGCCTAGATTAAACCGGTTAAAGAAATCAAACCCGGAAGCATTTTTTTACTGGTATAAAATTTTTAAACTGACAACAATGAAGAATTAATGGGAAGATCAACAGTACATTACGCAGATAAAAAAACTGCACAATCGAATTCTAATCTCTCCGGGGTTAGTTCCCCGAAGCTCTGCTTCGAAATTAAATATTAACTTTGTTGTGTGAGTGAATTTATTCATAAGAGTCATAACGTTTCAGTTTTGTTGTATCATTTTGTTTGTCCCGCAAAATACCGAAGAGTTGTATTCAACGCAGCTATTGACAAGAGCTTAAAAGAAATTTGCCTTGAGATTTCCAAGCGTTTTGAAATTTCGTTTATTGAGATAGGTACAGATAATGACCATGTTCATTTTTTGATTCAGAGTGTTCCAATGCAGAGTCCAACAAGGATAATTCAAACGGTAAAAAGCATTACAGCAAAGCAAATTTTCAAACTTCATCCAGAAGTAAAGCAGAAACTTTGGGGAGGTGAGTTTTGGACAAAAGGATTTTATGTTAATACTGTTGGTCGTCATGGAGATGAAGATAGTATACAAGCATATGTAAAAGCTCAAGGAAAAGAAAAGGAATATAAAAGAATTCATAAGCAGCAACTAACTTTGTTTTGATACCTCGTCAGCTCTGCTGCGAGGTAGTTCATTCCCTGTAATCAATATGATATTTTTCCAAAACAGTTTCCCATTCAGGGCTTTCAATCATCCAGATCAGCACTTCATCTATTCTTTTCAGCAGTTCATTGTCAGCAGAGGCAAAACTGTAATATTCCTTACAGTATGAACTTGGTATAACCTTTATCACTTCATCAAATTTATTAATATGTACATAATAATTCAAAATTGCATCATCATAAACAAAAGCTTTGATAGAATCTTCATTAACTGCTTTCAACCCTTCTTCCACGTTATTGAAATCGGTATATTGTATCCTGTAATGGTCAAGAAATTCAGCAGTACCTGTAACCGGAATACAACCTACACTTATCTTTCTGAGATCATCAATACTACTTATTTCCGATTTAAGCTTATTTACTGTCAGGTTGGATGATATGCTTGCCGTAAGACTGGATATCATTATTACAGCCGTAATCATCCATATCATAGAAAATATCCTTCCTAAAGGTGTTTTTGGCGCTTTGTCTCCATATCCAACTGTAGCCATGGTTACCGCCGACCACCATATACCGTCGCCAATGCCTTTTATTCCTTTATGAAATTGTTTTGAATTGTGTTTATATTCAGAGAGCCAGACGATAAAGCCAAATATCAGGATAATAAGAAAAAGAGGGATAATAACTTTCAGAAATCCAAAAGAGAAAATATTGGAAAGGACAGATATAAGGGTATTATGTTTTTCAACTTTAGTAGCAAAAGCAAGGTTTGTAATATAAAATGGTTGTGTAAAGCCAAATTTTTTCATTCTGGAAGCAGTAACTATAAATGGAAAGATAGAAAAATCAACATCTCCCTTTTCTACTACCTGCAATAATTCCTGAAGATCATATTCCTTGATTGTATAGTCAATATTCAGGGAGTCGGCAATTTTATTCCAAAGATCAATGCATACCCCTGTGTATTGATTATTGTCTTTAATTATAAAAGGTGGCAATACCTGTAAGCCGATTTTTAATTCTTGATTTGCGGAATTAGCATTTAAAACAGGCAATAACAACAGAATGATTATCAGCTGTATAACATAGCGTTGAGTTTTCATATTTATTATTATTTTAGATTTGCTTATATTTCACAAATATACTTTTTTCTTAGAAAGTTATCCATAACAGTAATATATTGATCAAAAAATAATTGATATACTGAAATTTTTGCTTTTAATAAATGAATTAATAATTTTGAACGAAATTGTTTAGGGTGAATAAATAAAAATATTTTTATTGCGAAAAGATTAACAAAATGGAACTTAAAGTTTTTTCTGACAAACACTTTATGAAAGAAGCCATTAAAGAGGCACAAAAGGCATTTGATGCTGATGAAGTGCCGATTGGGGCTGTAATAGTTTGTGATAATCAAATTATTGCCAGGGCACATAATCTTAGCGAGCGACTTAAGGATGCTACTGCCCACGCAGAAATGCAGGCAATTACTGCTGCATCAAATTTTCTTGGAAGTAAATATCTTGATGAATGTACCCTGTATGTTACTCTTGAGCCATGTATAATGTGTGCAGGTGCATGTTTATGGACACAGATAAATAAAATCGTTTACGGTGCTGATGATGAAGAAAAAGGATTTACCCGTATTAAACAACCAATAATTCATTCAAAAACAAAAGTATTTTCTGGAGTTATTGAAAAAGAATGCTCAGGTATTATCAAAGAATTTTTCAGGCAAAAAAGGTAAATGCTTCATAAACTAACACTTTTGTCTTTTGTCCCATACGGGCTAACTTCGTGTCGCTTTTATCTTTTATCTTTGTCAAACTAACAGTATTTGATATAGATTAAAATTTTTTTCATTAGCTTTGCCTCTTTAAAAAATTCTAAACAATAACTCTAAACATCATGATAAAAAAATCATTTCTAATTGTATCATTTTTATTTGCCGGTCTGTTGCTAAGTGCAGACCAAATCCCGGGTTTAATAAAAAATTCAGGCAATACAAAAGATTATCCCAATTCAAATTTATTAACAATTTTTGATAGCACAAAAGTTGATGTTCAGGAAAGTGGTTTAAGTTATATTTACACTCATCAATTATATAAAATCCTGACTACCAGAGGAGCATTAAGAAAAAGTGTTATCAAGTATGGTTATGACCCGTTATCAGCTTATGCGGAAATTAAAAAAGTAATAATATACAGGGATAACGGCGAAACCGAAGAATTGGACATCAGTAACATCTTGGATTATCCTGCTCCTGCCCGTATGATTTACTGGGGTGCAAGAGAAAAAATGATTGAGGTCGGCAGGCTTGAACCGGGCGATGCAGTTGAAGTTTTCCTATTCAAAAAAGGATTTACTTATGCCTTGCTTCAAGATGAGGAGGACGAAAGATACATTCCACCAATGAAGGGTCATTTTTATGATATTGTTCCTTTTTGGAGTAGTGAGCCAATCCTCACTAAAGTTTATCAGGTAAAAATCCCAAAAGATAAATTGGTTCAATACGAATTTTATAATGGTGAAGTTGAATCATCGGCTGTTCTAATTGATGATAAAATGGTTTATACTTTCACTAAAAAAGATATTCTGCCGTTCAAGCGGGAATCGGGTATGGTTGCATATTCAGATGTAGCCCCAAAACTACTTATGTCAACCAGTCCAGACTGGAAAGCCAAATCGCTTTGGTTTTATGGTGTTAATGAAGATTATGGAAGTTTTGAATCCACACCTGATATTGATAAAAAAGTTGCAGAGATTTTACTTGGGGCAGAAAATGAAATGGACTCTATTTCAAGACTAACACACTGGGCGGCAGATGAAATACGCTATTCGGGAATTTCAATGGGTGAGGGAGAAGGCTTTACGCTTCATAGCGGAGATATGAATTTTACCGACCGTTGCGGCGTATGTAAAGATAAAGCCGGAATGCTGATCACTCTGCTTCGTGCTGCCGGGTTTGAATCCTATCCTGCAATGACTATGGCCGGCTCAAGAATAGATTATATCCCTGCCGACCAGTTTAATCATTGCGTTACAATTGTGAAACTTTCAAACGGCGAATATAAACTGCTTGACCCAACATGGGTTCCTCTCTTACGTGAGCTATGGTCAAGTGCAGAGCAACAGCAAAACTACCTGATGGGTGTTCCCGAAGGTGCAGACCTGAAAATCACTCCACTTTCTGCCCCTGAAAACCATTATTTTAAAATAACCGGAAAATCAGAATTATTACCTGACGGTACTTTAAAAGGCAATCTTTCAATAACTGCTGAAGGACAATCCGACGCAGGAATACGAAGAATGTTCACAGGATATTATAAGTCTGAATGGGAAAATTCAATTGAAAAAGAAATATTAAAAATTTCACCTTTGGCAGAAATTGAAGAAATGGAATTTGGAGAACCTTATAATTATATGGCAAACCCTATTTTGATAAAAATTAAATATAAAATTCCTGACTATGCTTTGGTTTCTGATGAAGAAATAATTTTCACCCCTATTGTTGCAGCTAATCTGTTTAAAAGAGGGATGTCATACTTATATTTTAATGCAAATTTAGAAAAACGAAAATACAATTTCAGAGACAGATGTTCTCGCCTGGTTGAACTGAATGAAACAATTCTTATTCCTGAAAATGCCGAAGCTATAAGTTATCCATCTTCAGAATCAATAAATAATGAAATCACAAGTTTTAAAGGTAGCATTGAACAGGATGGGAGAACTATTAAACTATCTGAAAAAATAAAATTAGGCAAAAGAATATATGAACCGGAAGATTGGGAAATGTATAGAAAAGTTGTTGTTGCACAGAATAAATTTGCCGAACAACCAATTATATTAAAAATTAAGTAAAAAAAACGATAAAACATGAAAAATTTATTTTGGATCTTAGCAATTATTCTTATTATTAATTCCACTTTTGCTCAGGAAGAAAATGCCGATGCAGTATTTTTAAAAATCACAAAGGAATACAAGTTAAACGAAGATGGCAGCACAGAATTTTCTTATTCGAAACAATTAAAACTGCTCACATATTATTCTTTTCACAGGCTTTACGGCGAAACTTTTATTGTTTACAATCCGGACTTTCAGGAATTAGAGATAAACAAATCTTTTACAACCATGGCAGATGGGAAAGTTATTAAATCCCCTGACAATGCTTTTAATAAAGTTTTACCCCGTTTTGCTGCAAATATACCGGCGTATAATAATCTCAGGGAAATGGTTGTAACTCATACGGGCCTGGAAAGAAATGCCGTAATTAATCTTTACTATACAATTAAAAATTCAAAAGAATTCTTACCTGCATTAATGGGCAATGAAATTCTGGGGGAATCTTCTCCTGTAAAGGAAATGATCATAAAAATTAAGATACCTAAAAACCATGAATTACATTATAAAGCTTTTAACATCAGTATTGCGCCTGTAATAACTTCAGAAAATAATATGCAGGTTTTTACATGGGCTTTTAAAAATTTGCCGGCAAGCTCTAAAGAGTCTTTCAGGGAGCAAAATAATTTGTTTACACCAAGATTAGAATTCAGCTCAGCTATTGACTTGCACAGAGTTTATGATTGGTTTGTAAATCAACCGGCATTTTATTATAAAGTTGGAAAACAAATGGCGGAAACCGTTGATAACATTGTTGCTGAAGAAAAAGACCAAATGAAAATAATTTTAAAACTTCAGGAGCTTGTTGTTAATAACCTGAAAGATTATCATATACCATTGGTTTATACAGGATACCGCTGCCGTACCACTAAAGAAACATGGAAAAGTAATGGTGGAACACAACTTGAAAAATCAATTTTGCTAACTGCATTACTTCGTCAGACAAATATTAATGCAAATCCGGTTGTTGTTATTCCTTCAAAATTTTATGAAAAAGAAATAGGCAATTTACTGATGTTTGATAAATTTCTTGTTCAGGTAAATCCTAAAAATTACGGACAGCTTTATTTATCATCAACACATATTGACAATAAAAACCTGAAATTTAATTTATCTGGTAATACAATTTTATTGCTGGATGCAGCTATTGAAAGTTTAAAAACTTATGAAGAAAAACTCAGTAAAAATGAAATTTATTTCGGTTGTGGTTATGTTATACAAAATCCTGAAAAAATAGCAGGAACAACTGAAATTGAATTATCCGGGAATTTAAATCCTTATCTGCAATTTTTTAAAGACTCAGCCAACGCAAAAAATTATCTTACTAATGGAATATCTTCAAATGATATCAAAAGCTTTCAAATTAACAAACTAAATGAATTTAAATCAAAAATCCATTATGATATAGAAAAAGAAGATCCTTTTGATAAACAAGGCGATTACTTGTTTTGGAATCTGCCGGTTGTAAAAAACGGCATAGATAGCTGGCATATAAATCTTCTTACAAAAAAGCGAATTTCTCCTTTAGAGATTCCTTCAACTATAAAAGAAACTTACAATTACACTATTGTTCTACCTGAAAATATGGAGCTTGTGAATCCTGAAGCTAATATTGAAATTAAAAACGAAGTTGGTAATATTAGTATTAAGGTTCAAAAAATCAAGGATGAAATACTTATAAAAAGGTCAATTTCCCTGCCGGAAAAAATCATTGATGTTAATAACTATAAAGCATTTAAAGAAATAATGAATTTATGGCAGAATAAAAAATACAAAGAGATTGTTTTTAAGGTGAAATGAAAATAAATCTATTTTTTCTACTTATTATTATATGCCGTCATAGTTAGCTCAATGCCGATTGTTGCAAAATTTTTTATCATTTCTACAGCAATTTCTATTCTTGGGATCATAATTTTTTCTTCGGTTTTTGTCCATCTATTCAAAACATATTCCGATTGATAACCTCGTGCAAAATCACCCCCTATTCCTATTCGTAAGCGTGGAAATTCAATTGTTCCAAGAAGTTCAATAATACTTGCCAAGCCATTATGGCCGGCATCTCCACCTTTTTTTTTCATTCGTAAAAATCCTAAAGGTAAAGCAATATCATCAAGAACGATTAATAAATTTTCAATCGGAATTTTTTCTTTAGTTAGCCAGTATTTAACAGCTTTACCGCTCAAATTCACATATGTAGTGGGTTTTATTAAAACAAAAGTTCTTCCTTTGAATTTCATTTTTGACAAGGAAGCATACCTGGCGGAAGAAAATTTTACACATGTACTCAGGGCTAAAGCGTCAAGCACAATAAATCCTATATTATGTCTTGTATTGACATATTCTTCTCCAATATTACCCAAACCGACAATTAAATATTTCATTTGAAAAAAAATAAAGGTATAAAGTTATGAATAAACCTTATACCTTATATCTAAATTAAATTTTTATCTAAAATTTTTTTCTTATGGTTTTTCCCTGGCATGTTCTTTTTCAGCACCTTCAGTGGTTTCCTTAGTTTCTTCTTCTTCACCCACTTCGGCTTCTTCGCCAGCTTCTTCTATTGTTTCGACAATTCTTGTAACTTTTACTCCAACTATTTCAGCATTTGGAATATCTAAAAATTCAAGATTTTCTTTTGAAACATCTTTAACCCTGATTGAATCTCCAATTTCAAGGTTTGTAATATCCAAAACAATATTCTCAGGCAGGTGCTCAACAAGAGCTTTAACCTTAAGTTTTCTTATTTTTTTAACTAATTGTCCGCCTTTTAGCACACCGATTGCACTTCCTTCAATTATAACAGGTAGTCCGATAATTACAGCTTTTCCTGATAAAATTTCAAGAAAATCCACATGTAAAATTTTGTCTGTTACAGGATGGTATTGAACATCCTGCAATACGACATTATATTCTTTGCTGTCAACACTTAATTTAATGATAAAAACTTCGGGAGTAAAAATAATTTTTACAAAGTCTTTTTCGTCTGCTGTAAAATGAATTTGCTCCTTACCTCCGTAAAGAACACAAGGCACTTTGCCTAATTTTCTATTCATTTTAGCATCTTTTTTCCCTACGTTCTCTCTAAGAGAACCGCTCATAGATACTGTTTTCATGTTTAAAAATTTGTTATTATTAATTTAAAATTTAAAAAGTGAACTTATTGATTCGTAATTTTCAACTCTTTTTATTACTTCTGCAAATAATTCGGCAGTTGAAAGAACTTTAATTTTATCACTATGTTTTTTCAATGGGATTGTGTCGGAAACAACAACTTCAGTACATGGAGAATTTTCAATTTTTTCGTAAGCATCTCCCGAAAATACAGGGTGTGTGCAAAAAGCTCTTACACTTACAGCACCATTTTCCATCATAAGATTGGAAGCTTTTTCCATAGAACCTGCTGTATCAATAATATCATCAACCAAAACAATATCACGTCCTTTCACATCTCCAACTAATGCCATTTTTTTTATTTCATTAGGTTTTGATCTTTGTTTATAACAAACCACAAAATCGGTATTCAAATATTTTGCGTAAGATGCAGCCCTTCTTGTACCTCCTGTATCGGGTGATGCAATAGTAAGATTAGGTAAATTTAGTTCTTTTAAATAAGGAATAAAAATTGATGAAGCGTATAAATGATCAACCGGAATATCAAAAAATCCCTGTATTTGGTCGGCATGTAAATCAATGGTAATTATCCTTTGAACACCTGCTGCGGTTAGCAAATTTGCAACTAACTTTGAAGCGATTGAAACTCTTGGTTTGTCTTTTCTATCCTGACGTGCAAATCCGAAATATGGAATAACTGCAACAATATTTCTTGCAGATGACCTTCTGGCTGCGTCTATCATTAATAGCAGTTCAAGAAGATTATCAGCCGGAGCAAAAGTAGATTGTATTATAAAAACATCCCTGCCCCTGATGTTGTCTTCATACGAAGATTGAAATTCACCGTCAGAAAAATTAGTAACAATTACA
This sequence comes from uncultured Bacteroidales bacterium, assembly GCA_964599115.1. GTDB lineage: Bacteria > Bacteroidota > Bacteroidia > Bacteroidales > JADFUO01 > JADFUO01. The sequence goes on along the minus strand of CAZREZ010000001.1, from coordinate 22,748 downwards.
TTGCCTAACTCCTGCCCGTATCTGGCAGCAATCTTCTCAGCTAAATATTTTGTAGCTCTTCCCGAAAAAACATTAACTAATTTACTTGACATTATGTTACAGGTTTTTGATATTTCAGGCTGCAAAAATATGATATAATTTGATATGCTACAAAATAATATTCATTATTATTAAAAAAATGTTATTAATCAATAAAAACTTTTCAATATCTTTGCACTTTTAATTAATTAAATGTTAAATTGCAATTTATTTTGGGATATTTAGTGGGTTTAGTGAAACCTGAATTTATGCCCGGGTGGCGGAATTGGTAGACGCGTTGGTCTCAAAAACCAATGAGGTAATACTCGTGCCGGTTCGATCCCGGCCCCGGGTACAAAACAAGATAAAAGACAAAAGCGACACGAAGTTGGCCGTATGGTATAAAAGACAAAAGTTTTAAGCTTTCTTTACAAAGAGAGCTTTTTTAGTAGTAATTTTTAATAATGACTAAACCTAATAAATATTTTTCTGTTTATCTGCCAATAATTTTTGCTATTATTTTAATAATAGGAATTTTTATAGGCAGTAAACTCACTTATATCTCCTCTTTTAACAACAATATATTTCCCGTTAGTTTAAATAAATACAATAAAATAACTGACATTATCAATTATATTGAACAGGATTATGTTGATTCGGTCAATCGTAAAAAATTAACCGAAGAATCAATTATCGGAATGTTAAAGGAACTTGACCCTCATTCACAATATATTCCTGCCGAAGAATTTAATGAAGTTAATGACCAACTACTCGGTAATTTTGAAGGTATTGGAATACAGTTCAGAATTGAAAAAGATACAATTGCCGTTATAAATACAATTTTAGGAGGTCCTTCTGAAAAATCAGGAATTAAAGCCGGAGACAGAATAGTTAAAATTAATGATACACTTGTTGCAGGAATAAAAATTAAAAATAAAGACGCAATAAAAAAATTAAAAGGAAAAAGAGAAACCAAAGTAAAAGTAAGTGTTTTCCGCAGGGGAGTCAATGACCTTATAAATTTTAATATAATCAGAGATGTAATTCCTACTTACAGTCTTGACATTGCTTATTTGATTAACGATTCTATCGGGTATATAAAACTAAATAAATTTTCAGCCACAACTTACGATGAATTTATCAAAGCATTAAAAGAGCTAAAACAAAAAGGCATGACCAAATTAATTCTGGATTTACGAGGAAACATCGGTGGTTATCTTCAGTCGGCAATTAAAATTGCAGATGAATTTTTAGAAGACAAAAAATTGATTGTTTACACTGAAGGTAACAGCAGACCAAAAAATTTCGCTTATGCTACTGAAAAAGGTTGTTTTGAAAAAAACGAACTTGTTGTTTTAATTGATGAAGAATCAGCATCAGCCAGCGAAATTATTGCAGGAGCTATTCAGGATAATGACAGGGGCTTGATAATAGGACGAAGATCGTTTGGCAAAGGCTTGGTGCAGGAACAATTGAATTTTCCTGATGGATCTGCTCTGCGGTTAACAGTTGCCAGGTATCATACACCTACCGGCAGATGTATACAAAAATCGTATAAAAATGGTATTGAAGATTATTACATGGAATTTTATAATCGATATACAAACGGTGAACTGGAAAATGCTGACAGCATTCATTTTGACGATTCATTAAAATATATTACTCAGGAAGGCAATGTAGTTTATGGTGGTGGTGGGATTATGCCTGATATTTATGTTCCAATTGAAAAAAACATAAAATTGAAATATTATAATCAACTAATTAATAAAGGATTAATTTTCAGATATGCTTTTGAATATACTGATAAAAACAGAGACCAACTTAGAACTTATAAAACCTTTGAAGATTTTAATAAGAATTTTATAATATCTGATTTGATATTTAATGATTTTATAAATTTTGCTGAAGAAAATAGTGTTGAAAAAGAAAATAAAGGAATAGAGTATGCAAAAGAAAGAATAAAAATATTATTAAAAGCCTTTATCGGGCGCAACTTGCTAGACGATAAAGGCTTTTATCCGATATATCATAAAGTTGATAAAACTTTTCAAAAGGCTGTGGAGTTGTTATAGATAATTTGAAATATTAAAAGATGTTTGTTGTTTCAAACTTTTCCATGTTAGAATTTCTAAATCAACTTCTGATACGCTTGCCACCATCTGTTGGGAATATCATCTTTACAGGCAGTTTGGTAATCCTGATATGAGCATGGCACTAAATAATGTCGTTCATATTTGGGCTTCATATTGGTTTTTATTGGGATTTCCATCCACCACCTATCGCTTTTTTTACTTTTGTAAAAAACTATCTCGTCTTTATGATCCTTGATTGAAACCAAATATTTAATATAATTTTCTTTTTCTTTAAGTGGGAAATCATGTTTGCGATTATAAAATCCATCAATAAAATACCATATCATCTGTGCAACAAGGTGCGAGGTTTGTTCTTGTCTGTCAAGTTTTGGATTAACTTCGTAAAAGCCGATTGAAGTTAATTTGTCGCTCATACCCGCATACTGTGCAATCTTACAAACTTCCTCTCCGTAAAAACCGTTGGGTGATGCATTTCCATTTGCAGGAGCATCCGACTGTCGGATTGCAGATATGTCAAAAGTAACTAAATCGGCATTCCTAACAATAGGCTCAACTTCCTCAATATTTGCCCTTACATTTCCTAAACGATAAATATCAAAAAATAAATTTTTCATCAGACCTATTGCTTCCTGATCAATTAAATAGGTTTGATAACCGATATTGGTATAATTAAAAAGATAATTCGGCTGGTATAAAATAATTTTACTTAAATATGATTGTGAATTAAAATCTTCTTCAGATTTCCCAAGGTCAAATACCGAATCTATTGCAACAATATTTATTACTTGCTCCAAACTTTCATAAGCCTGATAATTTGCATAAGTAAGGTCGTGGCTTCCACCAATAAGTATCGGAATAATATCATTTTTTAATAATTCGTAAACAACCGAAGTTACTGCAAAATAAGTGTCATTAATTGTATTGCCTTTTTTTATATTGCCCAAATCAGCTATCTTAGTTTTATTTCCACCTTCAAAAAGTTTATACAGTTTTTTTCTGATATTATCAGGCGCATCTGCACATCCTTCATTATTTATTGCATTCCGGTCTTCATTAATTCCAATAATTGCAATATCAATATTATCCAAATCAGGAAAACCGGATGCAGTATTATAACTTTTTACAACATCTCCCAATCTTCTGCGATGGGATTTCTCTGCATATTCATAGCCTGTTAGATCTATTGGTTTAATATATATTTCAATATCCATTATTTTCTTTTTTTTGAAAATCTTTTTTTAGGTACATTTTTAGGGTCTTCAGCTATTTTCAGGCAGTCTTTAAGAGTTAGCTCTTCAGGATTTATTTCTTTTGGAATTTTAAAATTCTTTTTCTTTATTGAAAGATAAGGTCCATATTTTCCCCTTAAAACTTTAACAGAATTATCATCTTTATATTCTCTTATAATATTTTCTTTTACTTTTTTTCGCTTTTCTTCAATTAATTCAACGGCTCTCAACTGTGTAATTGTAGTGGGATCATCTGTTTTTGACAGAGAATAAAATAATTTTTTATGCATAACATAAGGACCGAATCTGCCGATAGCTACAGTCATGTCAGCATCTTCATATTGGCCTATATTTCTTGGAAATTTGAATAGTTCAAGAGCTTCTTCCAGTGTTATAGTTTCTATGCTTTGCCCTTTTTGTAATCCTGAAAATTTGGGTTTATCATCGTCGTCAGTTTCTCCAAGTTGAACTATGGGGCCGAACCTTCCGATTTTCACGAATATATTTTTCCCTGTTTTGGGGTCCAGACCAAGCAGTTTTTCTCCGCTGAATTTTTTTGAATTTCCAAGTGTATTATCAATTTTACTGTGAAATGGTCCATAAAACTCACCTATCATTTCATTCCATATCTTTTGTCCTGCGGCTATTTCGTCAAATTCTTTCTCAACACTGGCAGTAAAGTTATAATCTAAAATGTTATCAAAATATTGAAGTAAAAATTTGTTTACTAAAATTCCAATGTCAGTCGGGAAAAGCTTGGATTTTTCAAAGCCTGATTTTTCGGTTTTAATTCCTTCGGTTATAGAATCATTTATTAAGATGATGAAATTGTAATTTCTCTGAATTCCAGGCTTATCTCCTTTAACAATATATTCCCTTCTCTGAATAGTTGAAATTGTAGGGGCATATGTTGAAGGACGACCTATTCCAAGTTCTTCCATTTTCTTAACTAAACTTGCCTCTGAATACCTCGGAGGTTGTTGTGTGAATTTTTCTTCAGCAATAATTTCGTTTCTCAATAATTTTTCACCTATATTTAAAGGTGGTAAAACACCTTTTTGTTCCTCATGGTTTTCCTGATCGACTGTTTCAAAATATACTTTTAAAAAGCCGTCAAATTTGATAACTTCACCTTTTGCGATAAATTTTTCTTTAATGTTTGATATGTTTACTGTCACATTTGTTTTTTCCAGCAAAGCATCGCTCATTTGTGAAGCAATTGTTCTTTTCCAGATAAGATTATACAGCCGTTTCTGAGCATTATCTCCTTCTGTATTTTTTACATTAAGATATGTAGGGCGGATTGCTTCGTGAGCTTCCTGTGCACCCTTGGTTTTAGTAAAATACTTTCTGGTTTTTGCATATTTTTCACCAAAAGATTCTTTTATTTCTTTATTTGCCATTGCAAGGGCAAGGTTTGACAAATTAACCGAATCCGTTCTCATATAAGTAATCTTTCCCGACTCATAAAGTTGCTGAGCTACACGCATAGTATTTGCAACAGAGAAACCAAGTTTTCTGCTGGCTTCCTGCTGTAAAGTGGAAGTTGTAAAAGGAGGTGCCGGAGACTTTTTTGCAGGTTTGGTTTCAATATCTGCAATTGTAAATTCAGCTGGTTTGCACTTTTCAAGAAATTCTATTGCTTCATTTTTTGTATTGAATCTTTTTGAGAGTTCGGCAAGTAGTATTGATTTCCCGAAATTATTATTTATGTCAAATTTAGCAGTAATCTTATAAGATGATTTGCTTTTAAATTTATTTATGTCTTCTTCTCTTTCAGCAATTAATCTAACTGCAACAGATTGAACACGTCCGGCAGATAATGCAGGTTTAACTTTTTTCCATAAAAGTGGAGATAATTCATAACCCACAAGCCTGTCTAAAACTCTTCGTGCCTGTTGGGCATCAACAAGATTTTTATCAATACCACGCGGGTTTTCAATTGCTTTGGTGATTGCTGATTTTGTAATTTCATGAAATACAATTCTTTTAATTTTTTTCTCATCTAACTTTAACGCATTTACCAAATGCCATGCAATGGCTTCTCCTTCCCTGTCTTCATCCGAAGCTAACCAAACAGTTTTGGCATCATCAGAATATTTTTTTAATTCAGATACAATTTTCTTTTTATCAGGAGATATTTCATATTTTGGAATAAATCCGTCTTCTATATCAACACTCAATTTCTTTTTCGACAAGTCCATTACATGCCCAAAACTTGACTTAACAAGAAAATCTTTACCTAAAAATCCTTCAATAGTCTTTGCTTTTGCAGGTGACTCAACAATAACAAGATTTTTCGCCATTTTTAAAAACTTATTAAATTTTTAATGTTCTTTATTTCCGGGTGCAAAAGTAAAACAATTAAATTTTTAAAATCCAAAAGAATTTTACTTTTAAATGAAATAAGTTTTATATCAACCTAAGTTTTTTAATTAATTTTGCATCCCGAAAACTGAAGTAATTATTTGATATTTAATTAAATCAGGGTAATTTTATTATATGCTTATTGAAATAAATTTTAATGCGGAAATTTTTTAATGTGAATCATAGAAAAAAATTATATATAGAAACTTACGGTTGCCAGATGAATTTCTCCGATAGTGAGATTATTGGTTCTGTTATGATTAGTAATAATTATAAATTAACAGATAAAATTTTTGAAGCTGATATAATTTTTATCAACACTTGTTCGGTCAGGGATAATGCCGAGCAAAAAGTTAGAAAAAAGCTGAAAGAATTAAATGCCCGAAAGAAAAATAACCCGCATTTAAAAATTGGCATTTTAGGCTGCATGGCTGAACGTTTAAAATCAAAACTTTTTGAAGAAGAAAAAACCATTGATATAATTGCCGGACCAGATGCATACCGTAACCTACCCGACTTGATGAAATCAGTTGAAGGCGGCCATAAAGCCGTGAATGTAATTTTGTCAGCCGAAGAAACTTATGCAGATATCAATCCTGTAAAGTTTGGCGACAATAAAGTATCTGCATTTATTTCAATTATGAGAGGATGCCAGAATTTCTGTTCATATTGTGTTGTTCCTTATACAAGGGGAAAGGAAAGAAGCAGAAATCCCCAAACAATAATTAATGAGGCAAACGAATTATTCAAACAAGGTTACAGGGAAGTTACTTTGCTTGGGCAAAATGTAAATTCTTATAATTGGAAAGGGGAAGACAATGTAAAATTTGCTCAATTACTTGAAAAGGTTGCATTGGTTAACCCCCAGTTAAGAGTTCGTTTCGCAACTTCTCATCCGAAGGATATTTCAGATGAATTGCTTCAAACTATTGCAAAATATGAAAACATCTGTAAAGCCATACATTTGCCTGTCCAGTCGGGAAGCACAAGAGTTCTCAAATTAATGAATCGTAAATATTCACGACAGTCGTATATTAACCGTATTGAAGCTATCAGGAAATTTCTCCCCGGTTGTGCAATATCAACAGATATTATCACCGGTTTTTGTGGTGAAACCGAAGATGATCATAAACAAACTATTTCATTAATGGAATGGGTAGCTTATGATTTTGCTTTTATGTTTAAATATTCCGAACGTGAGGGCACTATCGCTGCTGAAAAATTCAAAGATGATATTCCTGATGAAACTAAAGGCAGGCGATTGAAAGAAATAATTGAGCTTCAGCAAAAGCTATCAAAAGAAAGTAATTTAAAAGATATTGGTAAAACATTCAGAGTTTTGGTTGAAGGTGTTTCAAAAAAATCAAACCAAAAATTATCAGGCAGAAACAGTCAAAACAAAGTAGTGGTATTTCCGAAAAAAGATTTTAAAACCGGAGATTATGTTAATGTTAAAATAATTGATTGCACTTCAGCTACGTTGATAGGTGAGGCAATAAACAATTAAATATTTAACCTGAATAATTCATCACGCAAAGACGCAAAGATTTGAATTAAAACAATTTAATACCTGCAATACTTTTTATATAATGAAATTGAATATTTTAAACACTTATTGCTAATTTATTTATTCTTTGCGGTTTAGCGGCTTTGCGTGAAATTTTATAAATAATGCAGGTTAATGAGTATTCTGTGTTTTTTATTAATTTCGCAGATTATTAAATTAGAAATTATGCATGATAACGAAAGTTCTTTCCTAATTTCTAATTTCAAGTTTCTAATTTCTGACTGTGAACTGTTAGAATAATAAGGATAAAAGTTTAAACTTTTTTTTGTTGATTTTGAAAATCCCTAAATAAAACAAACATGCTACGAACACATACCTGCGGTGAATTAAATCCTAAAAATATCGGTGAGAAAGTTACTTTATGCGGATGGATGCAAAAGTCAAGAGACCTTGGAGGAATGACCTTTATTGATTTACGCGACCGTTACGGAATAACCCAGCTGGTTTTTAATATGCAAACTAATGCCGGACTTTGTGAAAAAGCAAGGAAATTAGGACGGGAATTCGTAATATCTGTTGAAGGAACAGTTGAAGAACGAAGTAATAAAAATCTTAAAATATCTACCGGTGAAATAGAAATAATTGTTGATAAATTTGATATTTTAAACCGGTCAAAGCTTCCGCCTTTTACCATAGAAGATAATACTGACGGAGGAGAAGAATTAAGAATGAAATACCGTTACCTTGATCTTAGGAGAAATCCGTTGCGGGAAAACATGGAACTACGTCATAGAATGACTGCTGAAACAAGAAACTATTTGGATTTGCAAAATTTTATTGAAATTGAAACACCTTATTTAATAAAATCCACGCCTGAAGGTGCCAGGGATTTTGTTGTTCCGTCACGGATGAACCAAAGTGAATTTTATGCTTTGCCACAATCTCCGCAAACTTTTAAGCAATTACTGATGATTGCAGGTTACGACCGTTATTACCAGCTTGTAAAGTGTTTTCGCGATGAAGATCTGCGTGCCAACCGCCAGCCCGAATTTACACAGATAGATTGTGAAATGTCGTTCGTAACTCAAGACGATATTTTGAACACTTTTGAAGGTTTGATAAAACATCTTTTTATAAAAGTTAAAAATATTAAAGTTGAAGATTTTCCAATAATATCTTATGACGAAGCCATGAAATATTACGGAACTGATAAGCCGGATATTCGTTTCGAAATGAAATTTGTAGAGCTGAATAATCTGGCAAAAGGCAAAGGTTTTAAAATTTTTGACGATGCAGAGTCGGTTGTTGGAATTTGTGCTGAAGGTTGTGGCAACTATTCAAGGAAACAGTTGGATAAATTAACTGATTTTGTGAGGAAACCTCAAATTGGAGCCAAAGGTTTGGTTTATGTAAAATGTAATGAAAATGGCTCGTTCAAATCTTCTGTTGATAAATTTTTTGACCAAAAAGCTTTAAAAACATGGACTGAAGCGTTTAATGCAAAACCGGGTGATCTACTGCTTATTTTATCAGGCGAAACCAATCAAACCGGAAAGGCACTTTGTGAATTAAGACTTGAAATGGGGAATCGTCTTGAATTTAGAGATAAGAATAAATTCCGCCCTTTATGGGTGGTTGATTTTCCTTTACTTGAATGGGACGAAGAATCCAGTCGTTTTCATGCCATGCACCACCCGTTTACATCTCCTAAGGCCGAAGATATTCAATTACTTAATTCAGAACCCGGAAAAGTCAGGGCAAATGCTTATGATTTAGTGATTAATGGTGTGGAAATCGGTGGAGGTTCAATCAGAATTTTTAATAAAGAGCTTCAAAAGAAAATGTTCAAAGCTCTTGGTTTTTCTGAAGAACAGGCACAAGAACAATTCGGTTTTCTAATGAATGCTTTTGAATACGGAGCACCTCCACATGGTGGAATTGCACTTGGTTTCGACCGTTTAGTAGCTCTTTTCGGTGGCTCCGATTCTATTCGCGATTACATTGCATTCCCAAAAAATAATGCAGGAAGAGATGTAATGATTGATTCGCCCTCGCAAATCGCACAGGAACAGTTGGACGAATTGAAGTTGAGGATTGTAAAGGAATGAAAAGATTTTTTTAATGTCAAATGTTTGATATATAAGATAATCCAAATAATTTAAACTTTACCCTTGCAAAAACTAATTATTTATGCCAGCAAAGCAAGTAGAAATAATGTCTCCTGTCGGTTCTTACGAATCGCTAATGGCAGCAATTCAGGGAGGTGCCGGCTCGGTTTATTTTGGAATTGAGCAATTGAACATGAGGGCAAAATCTTCCAATAACTTTACTTTGAATGACCTTGTAAAAATTTCAAATATCTGTAAGGGAAATAATATCCGGTCATACATTACTCTTAATACTATTATTTATGATGATGAACTTCCATTGATGAAGTCAATCGTGGATGCTGCAAAAGCAAATGACATTACAGCAATTATAGCTTCCGATATTTCTGTAATTCAATATGCCTGTTCAGTTGGGATGGAAGTCCATATATCAACTCAAACAAATATTACAAATATTGAAGCTGTAAAATATTATTCACAATTTGCTGATGTGATTGTAACTGCACGTGAGTTAAATTTGGGACAAGTTGCCGCAATAACAAAAGAAATTGACGAACAGCAAATCAAAGGTCCTTCAGGAAAATTAGTTCAGATTGAAGTTTTTATCCATGGTGCTTTATGTATGGCTGTTTCCGGCAAATGTTATCTTAGTCTGGATAATTTCAATTATTCAGCTAACAGGGGCGAATGCCTGCAACCATGCCGAAGAGAATATATTGTTAAAGATTTGGATAATGAAATTGAACTGGAGATAGATAATAAATACATCATGTCGCCAAAAGACCTGAACACTATTGGGTTTTTGGATAAAATTTTTAAAGCGGGTGTCAGGATATTAAAGATTGAAGGCAGAGGTCGTTCGCCCGAATATGTGAAAACCGTTACTGCTTGTTATAGAGAAGCTGTTCAGGCATACTTTGATGGAAATTATAATAAAGAAAACATAGAAAAATGGAATAAAAAGTTGAAAACGGTTTATAATCGTGGATTTTGGGATGGTTATTATTTAGGGCAAAAATTAGGAGAATGGACAGAAAAATATGGTTCGCAAGCAACAAAAAGAAAAATTTATATCGGAAAGATCACTAATTATTTTACAAAAATTAAAGTTGCTGAAGTTAAAATCGAAACAAATAGCTTAAGTATAGGTGATGAGATAAAAATTCTCGGACCTACAACAGGAGTCTATGAAGACTCGGTGAAAGAAATTCGTGTTGACTTGAAAAAGGTAAAAAAAACAGTTAAAGGTGAGATTTGTTCTATCCCTGTAAAAAGCCTTGTCAGAAGGTCGGATAAACTTTATAAAGTTATTGAGGTTGAGGTTAGGTTATAGGGGCTTGTTACTGGTTACTTGATTCTGGTTTCTTGTTTCTGGTTACTTGTTAGACAAAAAGTCGAATATTTTTTATATATATTTGGTGATAAAAACGTTTAGTGTTTATTTTGTTAAAAAAAACATATTATTAATCCATGCATTAACAAAATAACCACAATAGACAAAGGCGAAATAATGTGGATAGCTTAGTGTATATTTAGAAGTTAGCAACAAGGCAAAAAGATAAATATATTACAACACTATATAGATTCATTCTAATTTACACTTACTGTTAGTTATTTTAAATTATGATTATTACTTTTGCAGATAGAAACCTGAGAAAATATGCCAACAACAATAAACTGGCTATTAAAAAAATGGGTGCAAAACGAGCCAAATTATATCAAAAAAGACTGGATGACATAGCGACAGCTGAGAGTTTTGCTGATTTTGAATTTTTACCGGGCCGCTTTCATCAGCTCACAGGAAATTTAAAAGACAAATGGGTATGTGACCTAGACCACCCATACCGATTAATATTTGAACCTGCAGAAGTTCCAATTCCAAAGGATGAAGACGGCAAACAAATACTAATCGAAATTAAAAGTTTAGAAATAATTGAAATAACAGATTATCATAAGAAGGGATAAAGAATGGCAACTTTAAATGAATATTACCCACAAGAAGTTTTGCACCCTTGTGAAACATTGAATGAGAAATTGGAAGAGATGGGAATGAGCCGAAAAGAATTTGCCCTACGTACTGGAAAACCGGAAAAAACAATAATTGCGGTTCTTAAAGGTGAAAGTTCTATAACTTCTGAGATGGCAGTTATGTTTGAAAACATTAGCAGAATCCCGGCTCATTTTTGGTTAAACAAGCAAGCTCGCTATAACGAATACAAAGCTCGCTTAAAACGAAAGCTTGATGTTGAAAAAGCTGAAGAATGGACTAAAAGTTTTCCATATGCCGAAATGGCAAAAAACAATTGGGTTCCTAAAACCAGAAAACTGGAAGAAAAAACCATCAACCTGTTCGAATATTTTGCTGTTTCAACACACGAAGCCTGGGAAAACCTTTACATGAAAAGCAAATTAAAAGTAGCAGCTTACGTTTCTTTAGCTCATACTCACGAGCCACAGGCTATTTCTGCATGGTTACGTCAAGGCGAACTGCAAGCCAAACAAATTGAGACCCCCAAGTATAACAAAAAAGAGTTCCTAAAAGTATTGCCTCAAATTAAAAACATCATGGCAAATCACCCTGATGATTTTTTCAAGCAATTACAGGAACTTTGTATGCATGCCGGGGTGAAAATATTCTATACACCTAAAATGCCTAAAGCCCCTATTAGTGGTTCTACACGTTGGATCAGGGACACACCTGTCATTCAACTAACAGCAAGATATAGGCAAAATGACAGGTTTTGGTTCACCTTCTTTCACGAAGCTGGACATATTTTTCTTCATGGCAAAAAATACATATCATTAGAAGGTATTGACTTTTCTGAGGCGGACCCCAAAAAAGAGCAACAAGCCCACGTTTTTGCAGAAGAATGGACCTTTAGCAAAGAACAGGAACATGAAGTAATTGAAATAAAGCCCAGTTGCTAATTGAGTAGGCGGCTGACGGTCAAATGACCGCCAGTACACCTCTCACACCACCAAGCATACGGGTCTTCCTGAGTACCCGGGAGCGGTTCATTAGACAAAAAAATTTTGCTAACTGTTATCTCAACTAACTTTACCCTTTAAACTTTAGCCTTCATCACCCTTCATATTCCATAAAATAATGTTCAATATCAGCTTCAATAAACATTTTACCGATAACTTTAAATCCGTTTCTTAAATAAAAATTTAAAGCATTTATCTGCGAATGAATGTAAATATATTTTGATAGGGGGATAACATCTTTTAAAACAAATTTCAGGAGCTCTGTTCCGATTCCTTTATTTCTATAATCCTTTATAATAGCAAAACGTTCAAGTTTTATTCCTTTTTCAGTTTCACGCCGGCGGGCTGTTGCAACAGGTTTGTTTTCAAGATAGACTAAATAATGTTGTGCATTGTCTTCAAATTCATCATATTCCAAATCAGGGTCAACTTTTTGTTCTATAACAAAAACTTTCTCGCGTATAGCAAAAGCAATTTTTGAAAATTTTTTGTTTTTTGTTGTAAATCGAATTATTTCCATAAGGGGAAAAAAAGATAAAAGTTAAAAGTAAAATTTACTTCGGGTCGTACGCCCATTTCAAATAAATTGAACCCCAGGTAAAACCACCGCCGAAAGCTGATAAAATAAGATTATCACCTTTTTTTAATTGGTTTTCCCATTCCCAGAGGCAAAGAGGAATAGTCGCAGAGGTGGTGTTTCCATATCTTTGAATATTTATCATTACCTGATCTTTTCTTATTCCCATTCTCCGTGCTGTTGCTTCAACAATTCTTAAATTTGCCTGATGGGGAACAAGCCATGCAATATCATCTGATTTCAATCCGTTTTTTCCCATTATTTCGACTGAAATATCCGCCATATTAGAAACAGCAAATTTAAATACTGCCTGTCCTTCCTGATAGATAAAATGCTCTTTTGCATCAACCGTTTCATGTGAAGCAGGTTTAACCGAACCACCTGCTTTTTGATGCAGATGTGTCATTCCGGAGCCATCAGTACGTAATATGGAATCTTTTATTCCAAAATTTTCAGTTGTTGGCTCAAGTAAAGTAGCAGTACCTGCATCGCCGAAAATCACACAAGTAGTTCTATCAGTATAATCAACAATTGATGACATTTTATCTGCTCCAACAACAATAATCTTTTTATAATTTCCGGCTTCAATAAATTTTGATGCTGTAATTAAAGAATAAATATAACTTGAACAAGCGGCATTGAGGTCATAGCTGAAAGCATTTTTTAATCCTGTTTTATAAGAAATAATATTTGCAGTGGCGGGAAACTGCATATCCGGAGTAACTGTAGCACAAATAAGAAGGTCAATTTCATCCGGAGAAGTTCCAGTTTTTTCAAGCAGACCCTTCACAGCTTCAGCTCCAAGGTCCGATGTACCTTTTCCATTACCTTTTAAAATATGCCTTTCTTTTATTCCTGTTCTGGTTATTATCCATTCGTCTGATGTATCAACCATTTTTGATAATTCATCATTCGTAAGTATATAATCAGGAACCCATCCGTTTATAGAGGTTATTGCAGCCCGTATTTTTGTCATTTTAAATAAATTTTAAAAACCTTCAAATTTAACTTTATTTTTAAGCTAAAGTTATTTTCTTAAAACTTTTTGTATTTTTTGTGAAAGTCGGGCTTCATGAATTTCTTTTGACAATAGTAACATATTTTTTATTGCAAGTGCGCTTGAAATTCCATGTCCGACTACCACTGATGAATTTATACCAAGTATTGGTGTACCACCGTAATTTTCATAATTAAAACGGTTTATATAGTTGTCAGTTATTCCTCTTTTTTTCATGAATTTATACAAAGATTCAATTTGTTTTAGAACAACATTACCTGCAAACCCGTCACAAACAATCACATCAGCTTTATCTTTTAAAAAGTCACGTCCTTCAATGTTTCCAACAAAATTAAAAACTTTTGATCCTTTCATCAATTGAAAAGCAGTTTGACTCAGAAGATTTCCTTTTTCTTCTTCTTCTCCAATATTCAGTAACCCTACTTTGGGATTTTCTATATCATGAACATGTTGTGCATATATTGATCCTAAAATTGCAAACTGATACATAACATCAGGTTTAGGGTCGGGGTTAGTTCCAACATCAAGCAAAATTGTTATACCGCCGTTTTCTTTCGGAAGAATGGCAGAAGTACAGGGGCGGATTATTCCGGGAATAACATTTGTACTGTAAATTGAGCCTACAATCATAGCACCACTGTTACCTGCGCTTGAAAAAGAACTAATCTTGTTTTTTTTTAACATTCTGAATCCAACAGTAATGCTTGAATCTTTCTTTTTTGTATAGGCTTTTAAAGGATGTTCGCCCATGTCTATTTTTTCGGAAGCATGAACGATATCAAAGTTATTAGTATTAATTTTATTCTCTTCTAGTGAATTTAAAATTATTTTTTTATCACCAATAAGCACAATACGGTCTGATGCAACAATTTCTTTCAATGCTAAAATTGCTCCGGCTATTGTAACTTTCGGAGCAAAATCACCACCCATGACATCTAAACCTATTTTCATCAACTCAAGTTTATTTGTGAAAATTTTAAATTTTACCTGTCTGACTGAATTTATTTAGCTTCAAGCTTTTCAATAGCTAATTTTCCTTTGTAGTAACCACATTCAGAACATACCCTGTGATATATTACCGGTGCTCCGCAATTTGAACATATTATAATATTTTGAGATTCAGCTTTATAATGAGTTCTTCTTTTGTCTCTTCTGGTTTTGGAAATTTTTCGTTTTGGATGTGCCATTTCTGTGTTTTTGTTTTATGAGTTATTATAATTTAATATCTTTTAATTTTTCCCATCTTGGGTCAATAGTTTTACTTTTTGAAAATTCTTTGAACTTTTTTATTACTTTTTGATTACACATGCTTTTCCCATTAGAATTATCCGGATGAACACGTTTGTAAGGAAGTAATAAATTGATATATTCGTAAATATAATGGCTAATATTAATTTTATTATCAGATTCAGGAATTATAAGTATTTCTTCAGTTTCCTCAAATTTTTCTTTGCCGAACTTTATAATTAATTTTTCTTTTCCATAAATATCAAGATCAAATGGTTCCAAACACCTGTCGCAAGTAACATTTACATTACCATTGATAATGAAATTTAGAATAAGCATAGTCTCCTGTTTATTAAGCAGTAAATCAATGGTTATTTTGCCATTTTTTATTTCCGAAAAATCAAAATTTTCAAAGAACTTTTCATCAATAATAAATTTATATTGATGATCTCCAATACCCAATCCACTAAACCGGATTACAAATTGTTTTAAGTAATCCACAATAAATAACTGTTAAAATTTGGGGTGCAAACTTACAGATTAATATTTTAATTACAAAAATTTTATTTAATCTGTTTTTTATTAAAATTATTAGTAGTTATTTTGCAAAATATTATTGTAAAAAAATTGACAGTATATTTATTAATGTAAAAAATCTAAATAAAATGTTTAACAAATTAATTGCAGGATTACTGCCATACATGCCGAAAAAATTTGTATGGCTTTTTTCAAAAAGATATATTGCCGGTATTAGAATTGAAGATGTAATTGAAGCGTCTAAAAAACTTAATTCCCAAGGCATGAAGGTTACAATTGACCTTTTGGGAGAATTTATTACTGACCTTGAACAGGCTGAAAAAAATAAGGATGAATACATAAATATTATTGAAGCTGCTGAAAAAAATAACATTGACGGGAATTATTCACTTAAACCCACTATGTTCGGACTTCTTTTAAATAAAGACGTTTGTTATACCAACATCAGGGAAATTGTTATAAAAGCTGCAGAGTATAATAATTTTGTAAGGATTGACATGGAGGATTCGCAATGTGTTGATATAGAGATTGAACTGTTCAGAAAATTAAAGAAAGAATTTCCCAAAAATGTCGGACTTGTTTTCCAGGCATATTTAAAGCGAACACTTGATGATATAAAAAACTTACAAGACATTAACTCTAAGGACAATCCGATAAATTACAGAATTTGTAAAGGTATTTATATTGAGCCGGAAGAAATCGTATTTAAAAAATATCAAGAAATAAACAATCACTTCCTTGAAGATTTGGAATATATGTTAAAAAACAACATCTATTCCGGAATTGCAACTCACGATAAACCCTTGGTAACCGGATCTTATGAATTGATAGAAAAATGCAATATTCCTAAGGACATGTACGAATTCCAGATGCTTTATGGCGTTACTCCCGAGTTAAGAAAATCAATTATTGAAAAAGGTCATACTATGCGTGTTTATGTTCCGTTTGGTAAAGACTGGTTTGCTTATTCAACCCGAAGATTAAAAGAAAATCCCAAAATGGCAGGTCTTATCATTAAAGGAATATTTATTAGAGGATGATAATTAATTGTTTGAAATTAATAATTTGCTAAATTTTTACTACCTTTGCATTTTCAAAAAAGAACTAATCTTCCCAAAACATGAAAAAAGCTAAGGTTTTATTTGTTGCTCAGGAAATCACACCATACTTAGAAGAGACACCTTTGAGCAAGATCGGTCGTTATCTGCCACAGGGCATTCAGGAAAGAGGTAAGGAAATCCGAACTTTTATGCCCCGTTACGGAAAAATTAACGAAAGAAGAAATCAACTCCACGAAGTAATCAGATTATCAGGTATGAACCTGATAATTGATGATACTGACCATCCGCTTATCATTAAAGTAGCATCAATCCAACAAGCCCGTATGCAAATATATTTTATTGATAATGAAGATTACTTCCATAGAAAATTTACTCTTACTGATAAGAATAATAAATTTTTTAAAGACAATGATGAAAGAGCAATTTTTTTCTCAAGAGGAGTTTTAGAAACAGTGAAAAAATTAGGATGGCCTCCCGATATAATACACTGTCACGGATGGATAACAAGTCTTATCCCTTTATATGTGAAAAAAGCATTTCGTGATAATCCATTATTTAGTGATGCAAAAGTTATTTACTCAATTTATGATGATGATTTCAGTGACAGCTTTAATAAAGATTTTGCCAGTAAAATTAAATTTGAAAGAATAATAAACAAAGACCTCAAACACTATAAAAAGCCAAATTACGTTAATATGATCAAAGCAGCTATTGACTTTTCAGATGCACTAATTATTGGTTCTGAAAAAATCAATTCTGAAGTAATGAGCTACCTGAAAGAAACAAAAAAACCGTACCTTGATTATCAATCAATGGATACTTATATTGATGCTTTTTCAGATTTTTATGATAATCTATTAGCTGATGACTCAATAGCTGAAGAATAAAAAATATTTAATTTATCAAAACACAGTAAATTGAAAATACCATTTTTATCTCCAAAACAAATTCTTTTATCCCTTTTTATTATCACTTTCTTATTTCTGTCATGTAATAAAGAATTTGATAAAATCGGTTTGGATATACAACCCGCAGCAGATAAACTGAATGTTGAAAATAATGATACAACAACTCTGGTTACATATTCGGTTCGGGAGGATTCCGTGCAAACCGGTAATTCATCAGTTAGCTTACTTGGAAGTTACAAGGACCTGATAATGGGTATAAGCACTGCAAGCATTTATACTCAGTTCAGGCTTTCAATTGCCGGATATAATTTTGGTGAGGCACCAATTCTTGATTCACTTATTTTATCTTTAGCTTACTCAGATTCTTATGGCGACACAACAACACCACAAACCGTCAAGGTTTACGAGTTAGATGGAAAATTATATTCTGACAGCAGTTATTATTCAAATTATAATATTCAAAAATGTGATATTGAATTAGCTAATTATACATTTATTCCAAAACCACATGATAGTGTTGTTGTTGGAAATGACACGCTTCCACCACAACTACGTATCAATTTAAGTTCATTATCTTCCGAGCTTGGTAATAAATTACTGAATGCATCTGAAACAGATTTGGAAGATAATGAAAATTTTCTTGAATTTTTTCATGGCTTATACATCACTGCCGAACCTGTAGAAACCGCTGGTGCTATATTATATTTTGATTTAATGTCAACTATGTCTCAAATGGTAATTTATTATCAAAATACTGAAGAGGATTCTCTTCAGTTCAATTTTGTTATCAATGATAATTGCGCCCGGTTTAATAATTATAATCATAATAATTATGAAGACGCCAGCCCTGAATTCAAAAATCAGGTATTAAACGGCGATACTTCACTCGGAGATAATATACTTTATTTGCAAGCTATGGGAGGTGTTAAAACAAAAATCAGATTTCCTAATATAAAAAATTATATAAGCTCAGGGAATATTGCAGTTAATCAGGCAATGTTGATAATTAAAGGTATTGAAGGAAACGATGATTTTGAACCACCATCACGATTAGCCTTGGTTAAAATAAATGAAGAAGGGGAAACCGAAATATTGATAGACCAATATGAAGGTGATATTTATTTTGGCGGAACATATATTTCTTCAGATAACGAGTACCGGTTCAGGATTACACGGCATATTCAGCATTTATTATCCGGTACCGAGACAGATTATGGCTTATATTTAATGAATTCCGGTAGTTCGGTTAAAGCAGACAGGTTAACTATATATGGTGCAAATCCCAACCCCCCCCCACCTTCAGAAGATAGAATTAAATTATCTTTAACATATACTATACTTAATTAAACCTCTTTGTCATTTTTATATAGACTAAAATTCGCATTAGAAAAAATTTAAACCTATCAAAAGAAGCCATCCTTATTTAATAATTACCTGATTAATAACTGTTCATTTGCTATAATTATTTAATCAATAGAGTAATTTGCTATTATGGTAATAATCACTAAAATAAGTGAGAGTCATTTTATTTCTTTATGGTTAGACTGATTAATGACAAAAAACTTTATCAGGTAGTTTATTTTTTGTGTCTTTCTGTTTTTCTGATAATTATGAAAATATGTTATTGATGATATTCGTAATTTTAATAGTTAATATTAATAAATATGTTAGGGTGTTTTTTTAGATTTGTGTTATGACAATGTTAGGGTAAAAAAATTTTATTATTGAAAATATTTGTTTTACTTTGTGTGCTTTAATATCAAACATTTAACATTTACTAAGTTTAATTAAATCGATTTATCAGCTATGTGTGGAATTGTAGCATATATTGGAAATAAACAAGCACAACCAATCCTAATCAAAGGTTTACACAAATTGGAATACAGGGGTTATGACAGTGCAGGAATGGCAATATTGAACAACAATTTAAATTTATATAAATGCAAAGGTAAGGTATCTGAACTTGAAAATTTTATTAAAAATAAAAACACAACAGGAACTATTGGTATTGCGCACACACGCTGGGCAACACATGGCGAACCAAACGAAATAAATGCCCATCCGCATTACTCTCAAACAAAAAATCTTGCGATCATACACAATGGAATTATCGAAAATTATTCTTCTTTAAAAAGGGAATTGATAAAAAGAGGTTATACGTTTATAAGTGATACTGATACAGAAGTTTTGATCCATCTTATTGAAGATATTAAAAGTAATGAGAAGGTTAACCTTGAAGAAGCTGTTAGGGTTGCATTAAATCAGGTAGTCGGAGCTTATGCAATAGTTGTAATTTCAAAAAGCGAACCTGACATGCTGATAGGAGCACGAAAAGGTAGTCCTTTGGTTGTAGGTATTGGTGAAAACGATTTTTATTTGGCTTCTGATGCTACTCCAATAGTTGAATATACTAAATATGTTGTATACCTTAGCGACGAGGAAATTGTTATCATCAGAAGAGATAAAGAATTAAAGATAAGAACCATTAAAAACAAAGATAAAACACCGTTTATACAAAAATTACAATTAAACTTAGGCGCATTAGAAAAAGAGGGATTTGAGCATTTTATGCTTAAAGAAATATACGAACAACCTCGTTCTATTCTTGATAGCATGAGGGGGCGATTAAACGTAAAGGAAGGAATTATAAGACTTGGGGGAATCAGTGATTATGAGCAGAAAATGGCTAATGCCAAAAGAATTATTATCGTTGCTTGTGGAACTTCATGGCATGCGGGTTTAGTTGGAGAATATTTATTAGAAAACCTGGCACGTATTCCTGTTGAAGTTGAATATGCTTCTGAGTTCAGGTACCGAAATCCTATCATCAATGAAGATGATATTTTCATTGCCATTTCACAATCGGGCGAAACAGCAGATACTCTTGCCGCTATTGAATTAGCCAAATCAAAAGGAGCAACAATAATCGGAATTTGTAATGTAGTAGGTTCGTCAATTGCGAGAGCTACTCATGCAGGTTCGTTTACACATGCCGGGCCTGAAATTGGTGTTGCTTCTACAAAAGCATTCACAGCTCAAGTAACCATTCTTACATTAATGGCTTTACGGTTTGCCCAAATGAAAGGTACTATCGAAAAATCAAGATTTAACAAGATAATTAATGAATTGGAAACCATTCCCAAGAAAGTTGAAAAAACCTTACAGCTTAATAATAAAATCAAATCTATTGCAAAAATATTTACTTATACCCGTAATTTTTTATATCTTGGGCGAGGATATAATTTCCCTGTTGCTCTTGAAGGCGCTTTAAAACTTAAAGAAATATCATATATACATGCGGAAGGTTATCCAGCAGCAGAAATGAAACATGGTCCTATTGCACTTATCGACAGGGAAATGCCGGTTGTTGTTATAGCCACAAATCGGGGAACTTATGAAAAAGTTATTTCTAATATTCGGGAAATCAAAGCAAGAAAAGGAAAAATTATTGCAATAGTTACTAAAGGAGATAAAACAGTAACAAAACTCGCTGATTATATTATTGAAATTCCGGAAACAGAAGAAATGTTAGTCCCGTTGCTGGCTACAATTCCATTACAATTGCTTTCATATCATATAGCTGTAATGAGAGATTGTAATGTTGACCAACCCAGAAATCTTGCCAAATCAGTTACGGTTGAATAATTATTTCATAAATAATAATTCACGATATTTTGGTAATGGCCACAATTCATCATCAACAAGCATTTCTAGTTTATCTATATGATACCTGATATTTTCGGAATGCAGTAAAGATTTTTTATTGTATGCCAGGGTTTTAAACCTGACGCTTTCCATAAAATATTATTATTTAATAAATTACATTCTGTTTCTGGTAAAAAGGTGTGAGCTTAATAAAATTTGTTTTAACTTTACCGGTTAGATGCATTTAGAATCTGTATATAAAGTCAAATATTTTCATAATTAAACAAAATGGGCAGAAAACCATCATACTCCGATTTGGAAAATAAAATTCAAGAACTTAAAGATAAGCTTGAAGGTTTAACTGAAAAATCTGTTGAAATTGAAAAACAAAAAATATTAATAGATAGTTTAATTGAAAGCAGGGAAAAATTCAGGTTAATTGCAGATTTTACATATGATTGGGAATATTGGTTAAATCCTAAAGGTGAGTATCTTTATGTTTCTCCTTCATGTAAAAAAATTACCGGATATTCGCCTGAAGAATTTATATCAGACCCTGATTTAATAAACAGAATTATTCATTCTAATGATAAAATAAAGTTTAAAAAATATATTAAAAGCATATTGGAATTAAATGCCGATGATAAACAATTTGAATTTCGTATTAAAACCCGGAGCACAAAACAGCGATGGATAGGACTTTATTGCCAGCCTGTTTATGGTAATGATGGAAAATATTTAGGACAGAGGGCTTCTAATCGGGATATTACCGACCTAAAGCAAGCAAAAGAAAAAATTAAAATTGCAAAGAAACAACAAAAATCCAGTCAGTTGGAAAAAGAAAAATTTATAACTGATATTGATATTAAAAATCGTCAATTAGCTTCTTTTGCAATGCATGTTGCTCAAAAAAATGAAGTTCTTTTACAAATAAAAGAAGATATTGGGAAATTGTTAGATGGGGTAAATTCAGATTCAAAACTAAAGTTGAATGAACTTATAAATAAAATAAAAGCAAATATTCAATTGGAACGCAATTGGCAGGATTTTAAGTTTCATTTTGAAAATGTACATCCCGGATTTTTTACCCGCTTAAATGAACGATTTTCAAATCTTACTCCGAAAGACCAAAAATTATGTGTTTACTTGCGAATGAACTTTAGCACAAAAGAAATTGCACAATTATTAAGTATTACTTCCGGCAGTGCTGAAATTAGCAGAATCCGCCTCAGAAAGAAATTAAAGCTGTCAAAAGAAACCAACCTGGTTAAATTTATTTCAAGTGTATAATCGTAAATATACATCTAATAATCACCTGATTAATTCCTACACCTCTATTTCTTTGGTGCAATTTTAGAACGAGTTCTCGGGGGTGATTTAATATATCAGATAAAAAACAGCTGTTAAGTTATAAGCTGATGAAAATATTGTTATGCCATTAATAAATTAATTTCATTAGGGTAAA